>JACPHF010000076.1 GCA_016188735.1 Parcubacteria group bacterium
AAGAGATGCAGGAACGGGAAATACCCAGCGATAGGAGACCATTGCATGAAATAATCATGGAAGGTAAATTTAAGGAATGAAAAAGTTTGATATTGCGGAATTTCGGGGCATAATAAACTAGTGAAAACGGTATTCTTTGGGCTTATTGTTCTTAGTTTCTTCTCGTCACCTCTTCTTGGGTTTGCGGCGCCTCTTTCAAACGCCGGATTTTTGCAGGGAGGCATCTGGTATTCAAAGGATCCGTTCTTTGCTGGAGATACGGTTCGCGTATACGCGGCTCTTTTTAACAGCGGAAACGAAGACATCGCTGGCACCGTTGAATTTTTGGATAACAAGAAATCCCTGGGCGCCGCGGACTTTTTTGTGGAGCGCGGAGGAAAGTTTACCCAGGTGTGGGTTGATTGGAAGGCAACCGAAGGAGAGCATCTTGTGGAAGCCGTCATCACAAAGGCCTCTGTCATACGCGTGGGGGGTTCTCCGGTCGCAATAGAACTCCAGCAGACCAGGGCGCAGGAAAGCCTGCGGCAGGTCCAGCAGGATACCGACGGAGACGGCGTTGGCAATGCCAATGATTCCGACGATGACAACGACGGAATGTCCGACGTTCAGGAAATCAAGCAGGGAACAAATCCTCTTGTTCCGTCTGTTCCCGTTGCTCAAAACCAAGAAGAGAATGTTGCTTCTTCCGAGCAACAGAAAACCAGCATTACAGATACGATCATAGCCCTGCTTCCCGACACTGTTGAAAAACCGGCATCTGAGATTCACGCTGCGGTAAAAGATCTTTTGGCTCCCGTGAAAGAACAGGTGGAGCGGAAACAAGAAGAGGCGGTGCAGCAGCTGAGGGCCCTTGAAGAGAATCCCGAAGCAACCCAAGCCGAAAAGACGAAAGCCTCTGTCTATCTTGCCTCTCTTTCCGCGGCCTCCTTTGTCCTGAAAACAGAAATTATTCTGTATGTCTTCGTTCTTTTCCTGGGATACGTGTTTTTGAAAGCCCTTGTCAGGCGTGTGTTCAAACGCTGAGATCCCTGGTATACTTGTTGGTATAAATCATTAGCCATATTTCATCATATGAAGAATACGCAAGTCGTTATTATAGCAGCCCTTCTCATCCTCGTGCTCGGGTGGGGAGCGTGGAAGCTATCGAGCAATAATGGGCAAGTTCAGCAGCGGTCTGATCAGACGCAGCCGCAGACAGCGGGATCCCAAACCGTCATTGCATACACGGACCAGGGATATTCTCCCGCGTCGGTAAATATCAAAAAAGGAGACACGGTTGTATGGAAAAACGAGAGCTCAAAAGATATGTGGCCGGCCTCTGCTATGCACCCGACGCACACGGTATATCCAGGATCTGGTATTACCAAGTGCAATACCGCAGAGCAGCCAACTATCTTTGACGCCTGCGCGTCGGTGAGCCCGGGCAGTTCCTGGTCGTTCAAGTTCCTGCAGACAGGGTCCTGGAAATTTCACGATCATCTCCTTCCGACCAATTTCGGAACAATAAACGTAGAGTAATATCACATGGGGCTTCGCAATTTTCCGCAGCTGTTTTTGCGGCTGGGCCTGGCATTCACGCTCTTGTACGCGGCCTGGTCGGCGTTCCAGAATCCCTTGAACTGGATAGGGTTTTTGCCGTCGGGACTCATTTCCCTTGTCCCATCCCAGGTGAAAACCCAGGATGTCCTTATGGCGTTTTCCGTATTCCAGGTTGGGCTTGCCTTATTGCTTCTGTTGGGAAAATATCTCGTGCCGACCTCTCTTGTTGTCTCAGTGCTCTTGCTCTCGATCATATGGTTCAACCTGGGAGCAATGGATATTCTGTTCCGCGACATCGGGCTGTTCTTCGCCGCCCTTGCCTTAGCTTTGCTTGCCAGGAAGGCAAAGTAGGGTAGAATGGCCCTACTAATCGTATAACCCTCATTTGGCATGGATAACGCGGTCCAGGAAGTTAAAAATCGTCTGGATATTGCCCAAGTCGTAGGCTCGTACCTCAAGCTTCAGAGAGCCGGAGCCAACTTGCGCGGCCTGTGCCCTTTCCATTCTGAAAAAAGCCCCTCGTTTTTCGTTTCCCCGGTCCGCCAGACCTGGCATTGTTTCGGATGTTCCCGCGGAGGGGACGTTTTTAAGTTTGTGCAGGAGATAGAAGGCATCGAGTTCGGAGACGCCCTGCGCCTTCTGGCTCAACGCGCCGGAGTAGATCTTCCCGCGTATTCTCCGCGTCTTGCCAAAGAGAAGTCAGAGCGCGCGAGGATGCAGGAGCTTTTGGAACTCGCCTGCCAGTTTTTTGAAAAGCAGCTTATCTCCTCTTCAAAAGGGCAGGAAGCAAAAGCATATCTGAAAGACCGCGGATTGTCTGAAGAAAGCGTCGCGGAATGGAGATTGGGATGGTCGCCCGGCGGCAAAGGCAAAACCCTGATTGAGTTTCTCAGGAGCCGCGGCTACAGCTTGGCTGAAATAGGGCAGGCCGGGCTTACGGTGCAGAGCCAAGGCAGCACATACGACAGATTCAGGTCACGCATCATGTTTCCCGTTCAGGATCTGCACGGGAAAATCATTGGGTTTGGGGGAAGGATATTCGGCGCGAAAGAAGGCGGGGAGCTTGCGAAATACATCAATACCCCGAATACGCTGTTGTACGATAAAAGCAGGGTTTTGTACGGATTAGACAGGGCGAAGACAGAGTGCCGCAGGCAGGATTCCTGCCTGCTTGTTGAAGGATACATGGACGCCATCATGGTTTCGCAGGCGGGATTCAAAAATGTTGTTGCGGTATCGGGCACCGCCCTCACCCAGCAGCACCTCAACACGCTCAAGCGCTACTCCAACAACCTTACGCTTTCTTTTGACATGGATTCGGCAGGGGACGCTGCAACCAAGCGCGGCATTGATCTCGCGCTCAGCCAGGAGTTTTCTATTAACGTGGTGGTCATGCCTCAGGGCAAAGACCCTGGTGATGTGGCCCAGGATCCTAAACAATGGAAGGCACTGGTTGCAAAAGCCACCTCCATTCTAGACTTCCTGTTCACCACCGCTCTTTCTAGGTTTGACGCTGCGAGCGCGGAGGGAAAGCGGGCCATCGGAAAAGAGCTTATCCCTGTCATCAAAAAGATTTCAAACAGGATAGAGCAGGCACACTGGGCACGGAAGCTCGCGACAGAGCT
>JACPHF010000073.1 GCA_016188735.1 Parcubacteria group bacterium
GGAGAAAATCTACCTTATTTCCCGGGAACAGGAGCTTCGTGCGGAACCCGTCAATATGGAGCAGATGAAGAAATTGGGAGACAGGGTAGAGGTTATCTCGGCAAATCAGGTACAGGAGATTGTGGGGCAGAACATGCTGGAGAAGGTCGTGTTGTCTCGGCCCTACAAGGGATCTTCTGATTTGAAGATAGACGGATTGTTCGTTGAAATCGGGTTTGATCCGGATACGACTCTGTCAGAACAACTCGGGGTGGCATTGGACGAAAAGCGCTATATCATTGTGGATAATATGATGCGGACAAACATACCCGGAGTATTCGCGGCGGGCGACTGCACGAACCATTTCGGAAGCTTTAAGCAGGATATCACGGCCTCGGCCATGGGAGCGGTCGCGGCAACCTCGGCCTACGAATATTTCAAAACTCATTCATAACGGCTTGACAGCTTCAATATGGGCGTTTAGGCTATACTCATCTGCTAATCCATTTGCAGAGAGGCGGTAAAGGTCGTATCAGCAACTCATTTTTATACGAACCATATGGCAACAGAAGGATACTGCGTTAAGTGCAAGGCAAAGAGGACGATGTCCGGCGAGAAGGAAGTTTCCATGAAGGGCAAGGGAGGAGTGACCAGAAGGGCTATGACCGGAACCTGCCCGAAATGCGGCACCAAGATGTTCCGCATCCTGGGAAAGAAATAATTGCGTTCTCAGAGTTGATCTTCTCATGGATACACATCAGTATCGAAGTTTGCAGACGATACTGGTGTGTTTCTTTTTATTCACTTTCGCCATAGGAAACCTTATCGTCTGGAAGAACATCTGGCAGGGTCCTTTGTTCCTCGTCGCGTTCTTTGACGTCGGACAGGGCGACTCCATATTCATGAAGAGTCCCTGGGGCCATACCATGCTCATAGACGGCGGCCCCGATGCAAAAATAGAAGAGAAGCTTGCCCAATATCTTCTTCCCTGGGACAAGCATATTGACCTTGTGGTGCTGACCCATCCCGATAAGGATCATATTTTCGGCCTCATTGGAGCGCTGAAGCGATTCTCCGTTTCTACCGTTCTCTGGACAGGGGTGAAACGCAAGACAACACAGTATGCGGCCTGGGAAACCCGGCTTGCAGAAGAAGAAAAAGCAGGGGCCGACGTGGTGTTAGCCAGAGTTCCGCAGAAGATTTTCTGGACTCGCAATCAAACGCAGTATCTTGAGGTGCTTTCTCCTGCAAAGGATTACGTGGGGAAGGTTGTGGACATGAGCAACGAAAGCGGCATCGTCATGCGATTGGCAATGCCAAATCACGCGGTACTTCTTACGAGCGACATTCCAAAATCAACAGAATTGGAACTGGTAACAAGGAAGGTTCCACTTGCCGCAGATATTCTCAAAATCGCTCATCACGGGAGCAGAAATTCCAGCGCCCCGGATTTTTTACAAGCGGTCCATCCTACTATCGCGGTTATTTCCAGTGGAGCTAATAATTCATACGGCCATCCGCACCAGGAAACCCTTGCGAAGCTGGAACAATATGGTATACAGATAAGGAGAACGGATCGGGAAGGGGATATTATATTTTATTTGAGATAACGGTATGACCCAGCAAAAACATCAACGGGAAGATCGGACGCTTGTGATCATCAAACCAGACGGCATTCAGCGTTCGCTGATTGGTGAAATCATAAAACGCTATGAGCGCCTCGGATTTAAATTGGTGGGATTGAAAATGCTCGTGCCGACTCCCGAGTTCATAGAACAGCATTACACGTTGGATACCGCATGGAGACAGAAGACGGGAGAAAAGACCATTGCGGGATATGAGAAAAAGGGATTGGAGCCTCCTTCTCGAGATCCCCTCGAGATTACGGCAAAGATTTTGGCAAATCTTAAAAAATACTTAACCGCTGGTCCCGTTATTGCCATGGTCTGGCAGGGAGCTCACGTCGTTGAAATCATACGTAAGGTGACCGGAGGAACAGAGCCCCTAACATCCGATGTCGGAACCATTCGCGGAGATTTTGTATTCGATTCTTACCAGATGTCGGACAATGACAACCGGGCGGTTCGAAACCTTATCCATGCTTCAGGATCTCCGGGAGAGGCAGAACGAGAAATCCCTCACTGGTTTAAGCGAGAAGAGCTTGTTTCCTACAAGGTGTTTCAAGAAAAGATTCTCTACGACGTAAACCTTGACGGCATCCTTGAATAGCAGGACAATGGAAGCAGCCCCGTTTGTTTCCTATTTCGTGATTTTCTACAAACCTTTCTTATAGGGGGCCAGATATGTTCGTCTGCCTTGGCGGGCGACTCAGGCACCCACGTAGATATTTTGAAAATCCGACAGGAAAAAGACGGGGTTTTGGTTTCAGTACTCTTTCCCGTCCATCGCGGGAACGTATTCAGGCCCTTTGTTGAGGTAGCGGTTCACAAAGTTGAGAATGCGGTCTTCTTGGATTGTGCCGTCTTGTGAAATATCAAATGTATCCAGCCGTCCCCAGGCAGCCAAGGCAATATCGGTATCGTTCGCTGCACGCGGCGTGAGAATAACGCCTGGGCGTCCTTGAAGGAGCTTTGTGAGCTCCTGTTTTGTTTCTTCCGGAATGGAAGGCTTGTAGGAGATCCAGACGCGTCCGTGCTCCAAACTATGTATGATTGCTTCATCCGGTTTTTCCACGTCATACACTTTAGGGAACAGGGGAATGGGCCAATGATTTCCCGAAGTCGGAGGATTGGATTGATGTGTTACATCCGTACCCTCTGGCACGTGCGCACTTCCTTCGTCTGGCATTGCCCGGGAGAGATCGGCAGGAGGATTTTGTTTGCTGGAGGGGTTTTGTCTGCTATTGATTACGAAAAAAACTGCCGTCAAAAGAACTCCTGCCCCTAATGTAAGAGAGAGCCATTTCATCCATTGGTTCTTTTTCTGTTCCTGCATTCGTCGTCCCTCCTTCTCTTGGCGCCTAAGTTGTTTGCGCTCGTATTTGGTGAGTGGTTGTTCTTGATCCATGTGGTTTTTGGTCGGGGCGTCGGGAATCGAACCCGAGCTGCAAGACCCCCAGCCTCGCGTACTACCATTATACTACGCCCCGAAGGTAAGTATTTATAAGCGGCTTA
>JACPHF010000074.1 GCA_016188735.1 Parcubacteria group bacterium
AAGATGATGAGTTATGCATGGAGATTGACGACTTCGATGATTTAGAAAAAGGATCCCGATTTCTTACGGTATGAAATTTTGGAACATTTATATAGATAAAAACAGGATACGGAAGTATCTTCACCGGATTATCAGCAATTTATTCATCAACCCCGTCATGTATCCGGTGTATGCGTTGTCGCACCTCATGCCCCGGGACAAGAATCTTTGGGTGTGCGGGATTCCGAGAAAGTTCGTATGGAACAGCAAATACGTGTTTTTAGAAGCGAACAACCAAAAGAGGAAGGACATCAAGGTGGTATGGATCACAAGAAGCAGGAAGATCGCCAGAGAACTGCAGGCAAAAAAATATCCCGCATACTTCTGGCTTTCCTGGCAGGGAATTTGGTATCCTTTGCGGGCAGGATGTCATCTCATTGACGCCTCCATTGAAACCATCAATTTTTGGCTTTCGGGCAGGGCAAAAATAGCCCTCATCTGGCACGGCATCCCACTTAAAAAAATAGCCCAGGACGTAGACAAGGGAAAATCTCTGGATGTGTCTCTCCATCGGGCGCGGGGATTACAGCAGTTGCTTTTTCGCTATCTGCTTCCCTGGCGTTTCGTGAAACCGAACTATATATTCGTAACCTCTGCCACGTTTCAGGAATTGTCTGCCTCGCCCTTTCGAGTGCGGGCCGATCAGATATTTATCACCGGATTTCCCAAGAACGACATCTATCTCAGAGATGTTCCGGGAGCCGACATAGGAGCGGATGATAGCGCGCTTACAAAGCTCCGCGCGCTGAAAGCGGAGCAATCTTCTCAAAAAACCATTCTGTATGCGCCCACGTGGCGTGATACCGGAGGCGATTCATTCTTTGAAAAATCAGAAGACCTTGCCAATTTGGATGAATTTCTCTCGCGAGAAAATCTCATTTTTTTTCTTAAACTCCATCCGTTGGCGCAGGCGAAGGCCGCGGCTGCCTGGAAGGGCAAGGAATACAAAAACATACTGTTTGTGAGTCCGGATTCGGACGCAGACCCGTTACTTCCCTTTATGGACATGCTCGTGACGGATTACTCGGGCATTTATTTTGAATTTCTTCTCCTTGACCGGCCCGTCATATTTTTCCCGTTCGATTATGAGAAATACGTAACGCAAGATCGGGAATTGTATTTTGAATACAATGGTATTACTCCTGGCCCGAAAGCAGCCACTCTTCCAGAGTTCATGGAAGCCTTGCGTAAGACTTCTCATGGATGGGATGAATACCGGGGTGCCCGGAGCCGGGTGCGGGATATGAGCTATCAGTATCAAGACGGAAAATCGGCAGAGCGCGTGTGCGACCTGTTACTGAAACTTCTTCATGCAAAGGAATAAGAAGAAAGTCCTTTTTCTCATACCTACGCTTTTTCACGGAGGAGGGGAGCGGGTGGTTTCCGAATTGTCGCTTCATCTTTCAACGCGCCTGGACATTGTCATTGCGCTGTTTGACGAAAAGATCTCCTATCCATTTGGAGGGAGAGTTGTTTCATTAAGAACTCCTCTTTCTCCAAATCTTTTTTTGGGAGCATATCTTTTTGCAGTTCGTTTATTGCGCTTGCGTTCTCTGCTCAAAAAAGAACAGCCGGATTTCGTCGTGAGCTTGGGAGCCTCGGCAAACATATTGAGCTTGCTAGCCACAAAAAATCCCATCGTGCGCGTGGATATGTTCATTTCAGAAGGGAGAAAGGGATTTCAGGGCGCCATATTCAGAATGCTCGTGCACCTTCTTTTTCCAAGGGCCGGACGCATTGTTGCCGTATCCGAAGACATTGCGCAAGATTTGGTTGCGACGTTTCGGCTTCCCGCAGAGAAGATTCGGGTGATCCATAATCCTGTAGATATTGAAAAAATCGGCAGGCTTTCAAAAGAGCCGATTGCGCAAGAATACGAGCAACTGTTTCAGCATCCTGTTGTTATAGCCATGGGAAGATTAAAAGAACAAAAGGGTTATCGATATCTTCTTTCGGCATTCGCCTTGGTCAAGAAAGAAATCCCAGAGGCAAAGCTTGTCATATTGGGAGAAGGGCCCTTGCGCTCTACTCTGGAGCGGCAGGCAAGAACCCTGGGCATTGCAGAAGACGTGCATTTCTTGGGCTGGCAGGGGAATCCCTTTCCATTTCTTAAAAAATCTCGCGTATTTGTCCTTTCTTCGCTTTGGGAGGGGCTTCCGGATGTGCTGTTAGAAGCCATGGCCTGCGGATTGCCCATCGTATCAACGGATTGCAAGTCGGGACCGAGAGAGATTTTAGGTTCTTTGTATGGGATGTTGGTGCCGGTAAGGAATGAGCCATTGCTTGCGCAGGCGATCGTGCGTGTCCTTCGGGATTCGGCATTTGCCCAGAGCATCGCTTTGAAGGCAAAAGAGCGAGCAGAAGATTTTCGCATCGAAGCGCTTTTGGAAGAGTGGTACACGATATTCCAATGAACATTCTTTCCGTCGCATTCCATCTCTTTTTGAAGAATCCCCGATTGTTTTTTATGCGTGTTTTCTTGGAGATAAAGATGCGCGCATATTCTCCTTTTCTTCCGGAGAAAGGGGCGTTCAAATTCATGCGCGGCGTGAAATTTTACATTCCGTTTCAAGAAGCCCGTAACAGAAAGCGCATGTATTTTGGATTGTGTGAGATGGGGGTGGTGAATACCATGGAGACATTCTTGAAGAAAGGAGACATATTCATAGACGTGGGAGCGAACGTCGGACATCTCAGCGCGGTGGGGGCTGGACTGGTAGGCAAAGAGGGTCAGGTGCATTGTTTTGAGCCGGTGCCCAGGTGCGCAGAGCGTCTGCGAGAACTGGCTGCCGCGAATCCGGAATATCCGCTTTTCATCAATGCGATTGCGCTTGGGGATACAGAGGGCACCATACCCTTGTTTGTTTCTTCTGTAAGCATGGGACAAAGCAGTGTGGTGCCCGGCATTTTGAAGGGAAATGCAGTAG
>JACPHF010000072.1 GCA_016188735.1 Parcubacteria group bacterium
CTTCAAAAAGCATCTTTACCATGCCAGACAGCCTTACCTTGCTGTTGGGATCGTTCACCCAGCGTACCGGAATCTCTCGTATGCGAAACCCCAGCTTCCTTGCGAGCGCCAGGATTTCAACGTCAAAGGCCCATCTTTCGATGGTGGCCCGTGAAAATAATTCTTCCGCAGCCTTTCTGGTAAATCCCTTAAATCCGCACTGCGTATCCCATATGCCCCAAAGGCCCGAGGTAATCTGGACAATGATGTTGAAGATATCTCCCAGCCGCATCCGCAGCCAGGACTGGGGCACCGGAAGTTCTGCTCCCTTGATATCGCGGGAACCTATGACCACGTCAAATCCCTTTTCAAATTCCGGCCACATTTTCTCAACCTGATCCAGTGAAGTGGAATTATCCGCATCAGTGAATAGTCGATAATCTCCTTTCGCTTCCAGCATTCCTTTTCTGACCGCGTACCCCTTTCCATGATTTTCGCGTTCATCGATGAGCCGAAGATTCTTGATAAAAGCTTCTGCTTGCCGCACGACATCTGCCGTATTGTCTTTTGAGCCGTCGTTCACCACCAGAATCTCGTATTCGTACGATTGCCGCCGCAAATATTCATCTGCCGCAACAAGGGTGTTCAGAAGACGCTTTGCTTCATTGTATGCGGGAATAACGACCGACAGACGCATATGACGGTATTGTAGCAGAATTACCTCGCTTTCGTTAGCACTTCGGGGCCTTTTTTGGTAATGGCGATGGTGTCTTCAAAATGCGCTGATAACGAACCGTCTTCGGTCGCAAAGCCGTGGCCGTCATCCATGTGCCTGAGTTTCCAATGGCCCTGGGTCACCATGGGCTCAATGCAAATGACCATGCCCTCTTTCAATGCGTCTCCCTCGTGCCTTGTGCCGAAGTTTGCAATCTTGGGATCCTCATGCAATTCTTTTCCGATGCCGTGACCGCACAGTTCCCGCACGACCTGATATCCCTGTCCCTCCACGAATCGCTGGATCGTTTCCCCAATATCCCCGACCGTATTCCCAATGGTTGCTTTTTTTATGCCGAGGCGTAGCGCTTTCTTCGTTGTTTTAATGAGATGATCGGCTTCGCCAGTCGTTTTCCCGACTCCCATCGTGCGAGCCATGTCCAGATAAAATCCTTGCCAGATACAACCGATGTCCAGCGTGACGATATCTCCTTCTTTGAGCACGCGCTTTGAGGGAACCACATGGACAATCTCATCGTTCACCGAAATACAGATGGCTCCTGGAAATCCATGATATCCCTGGAACGCCACCTGGGCACCCGCTTGCGCGATGAGTTTTTTAGCCGCCTCATCCAATTCCTCGGTGGCGACCCCCGGCCGCACCATTGCCTGCAGCTGCTTCATGATGCTGCCGAGCTTTTTGCCTCCCTCGCGCATCAAGGCTACGTCTCCCGCGCTTTTGATGGAGATCATTTGATGCCGAGCTTCTTGAGTTTCCGGAGAATATCTTCGTGGATTTTCTGCACGGATCTCTCTCCGTCAATATCGATGCGAACTCCTTTCTTCTGAAAGAATCTGAGTACCGGCATCACTTCCGTTCGGAACCACTTCAGTCTGTTTGCAATATCATCCTTCTGGTCATCATGCCTGCCGCGCTTGAGCAGCCGCTTCATCGCTTCTTTCGGAGACACGATGATATTCAACGCGGCCACATTATTCTTCCATCCGTAGAATTCCATGGTTTCATCAAGCATGCGGGCTTCATAAAGCATTCTCGGAGACCCGTCAAATAATACTCCTTTGAGCCTCCTGTTGAGACGAAACCTCTCCAGCCTGGGCATCCAGAGTTGGAATACGATAGGGGTTGGCACCAAATGTCCTGTACCTATAGTCTTTTTAATGATTCTGGCCACGAGATCTTTCTTTTTCATGCGCGATCGCAGGAGCTGCCCCGTACTCAGGTGCTCAAACTTGAACTTCTTTTCCAGAAGATCCGCCTGGGTTCCTTTTCCGGAACCCGGCCGTCCGAGAATCACGAGAACATAGGGCTTGCGCAGGGAAGGCATATTCTCAGAACGTGTCGTAATCTCTCATTTGAAGCTGGGATCTCAATTGCCGTATGGTTTCAAGGATCACGCTCACGAGAATAAGGAGGGATGTTCCTCCCACGAGAAACCCAAATGTCTGCACGCCGGTCACCCCCTGGACAATGGAAGGCATTAAGGCAACCGATCCTAAAAAGAGGGCGCCGATAAGAAGAATCCGGTTTAAGACGTAATTCAGGAAGTGGACGGTTGAGGCTCCCGGACGCACGCCGGGGACAAATCCTCCCATTTTCTGGAGGTTAGATGCTATCGCCTTGGGATCAAAAGTCACCGACGTATAGAAATAGGTGAAGACGCCCACGAGCAGGAAATATGAAAATCCGTATGTCCATGGATTGGAAACGAAGTTTTGAATGGCGCCGGCTATGCTCCCCGCAATCCCGGGAGAAGACTGGAAAAACGACGCTATCATTCCGGGAAACAGCAAAAGGGACAACGCGAATATAATGGGGATCACTCCGGCCGGGTTCACGTTCAACGGAAGATAGGTTGAGACTCCTCCGTACATCCTGTTCCCACGCACGCGCTTCGCGTACGAGACCGGGATATTTCTCCTGGCGTCGGTGATCATAACCACTCCCGCGATGATGAGAAATGACACCACGAAAAACCCCGCATACGGCACGAGCTGGGAAGCATCCCACGTGAGAAAGAGCTGTCTGATGCTCGTGGGAAGGCCGGAAACAATGCCCGCGAAGATAAGCAGGGAAACTCCGTTGCCGATTCCTTTTTCCGAAATAAGCTCCCCTATCCACATGAGAAATATCGTGCCCGCGGTAATCGTAAGAAGCGTCGGGATAAGGGAAATGAGCGAAGGCTGTTCAATGATCTGCTGCCTGATCAGAATCGTAAGAAAGGCGTACCCCTGCAGGAACGCAAAGGGCACCGTGAGCATGCGGCCGTACTGATTGAATTTCTGTTTTCCCTGCTCTCCCTCTTCTTTATAGAGTTTCTCGAGGGCGGGAAAAATCATCGTCAGAAGCTGGAGCACGATGGTTGCCGTAATATACGGCCCCACTCCAAGCATGACAATGGAGAGGTTATCCAGGGCTCCTCCGGTAAAGACGTTCAGGAGTCCGAAGAGCTGGTTCCCCGCAAAGAATTCCCGAAGTCGTCCCTGGTCGATTGCGGGAATGGGAATATTCGCCATGATGCGGAATATGACGAGCATGGCGAACACGAAAAAGAGCTTGTTTCTCAGTTCCGGAATCTTGAATATCTGTGTTGCTTTTGAAAGCCAGTTCATGCGATCGTTCCGCCCGCTTTCTCAATCTTTATCTTGGCGCTCCGGGAAACTTCGCATCCTTGAATGGTAAAGGATTTGGACAGATCTCCTCCCCCAAGGATCTTCACTCCAGGCGTCCTTCCGTCTATTCTACGAATAATTTTGCGTTCAAGCAAAAGCTGGGGAGTGACCACTGTTCCGGTTTCCAATTTGTTCTCAAGCGTGCCAATGTTCAATGCCGCGCTGCGTTTCCGCAGTATCTGGGCTCTCGTACCCCGCAATTTGGGATAGTGTTTGATGAGTTCGCGTATGGAAGGGGGAAATTTAGCGCCTGCCCTCGCTCCCTGCCCCTTGATGCCTCGGCCGGAATACGTTCCTCGCTTTCCTCCGCGTCCTACGCGCTTTTTCTTTTTGTGCCTGTGCAAAGGCTGTAATTCGTGTAGCTGCATGGATTTTATCCTTCGGTTTCTTTGGTTTTTTCTTTTTCATCTCTGGTTTTCAGCTTGCGCAGAGCCTCCATCGTAGCCATGGCGTTGTTCAGCGGATTCTTTGTCCTGCTTAACAATTTCGCTGAAATATTCGCGATTCCTGCCCGTTCGCAGATGACGCGCACGACTCCCCCCGCAATCAATCCCCTGCCTTTGGATATTGGCCGTAGAAGAACGCGGGAAGATCCGAATTTCGCCTCCACCTGATGCGCAATGGTTTCGTTTACCACGGGAACGTCAATGAGATGCTTGCGGGCGGCCCTGGTGGCTTTCGCTATTGCCTGCTGAACGTCCATGCTTTTCCCGATGCCAATTCCAACTTTTCCCTTCCTGTTGCCCACTGCCACGGTTGCCCGAAAGCGAAATTTCCTGCCTCCGGCAGCCACCCTTGTTACGCGGGCAAGATCCAAGGTCTTTCCTTCAAACTCATCTCTTGGCCCCCGTGGCGCCCTCCTGTCTCCTCCCCTGTTGTTATCTCTTCGTTGCATCATGGTCAGAATATTAATCCTCCTTCCCGCGCCCCTTCGGCCAGAGCTTTGACCAGACCGTGATACTTGTATCCCCCGCGGTCAAAGACAACCTTTGCAATCTTTTTCGCTTTCGCTTTTTTTGCAATGTCGTTTCCGATTTCTTTGGCGATCTCCTGCGGCTTCTTTTTTGTCTTTGTAGCCATATCGCGATCGGAACAGCTTGCGAGAACGTTCTGTTTTTGGTCGTCTATGAGGCTGGCGTACAAATGCCGATTTGAACGAAACACCACGAGGCGGGGTATCTTTAGGGTTCCATGAACCTTACCCCGAACTCGCCTATGGCGGCGTTCTCTTTTTTCTCTTCTTGTTGATGGATTTCTCTTCGTCTTCATGATATGCCGTGCGCTATGCTTTGGTTGCGGATGCGACCGCTTTCTTTCCAAGTTTCCTTCTTACAAACTCTCCCTGATACCGGATGCCCTTTCCCTTGTACGGCTCCACCGGCCTGACGCGTTTTACGGTTGCCGCAAACTGTCCCACCTGTTCCTTTGAAGCGCCAGATACGGTTATCAGGTTTTTATCTACGGCAACCTGCAAACCAGTCGGAATGGGAAGCCTGACCTGCTTGCTGTATCCGACCGTAAGCACCAGGTCCTGCCCCTCAATTGCGGCCCTGTATCCCACCCCTTCAATTTCAAGCTTCTTGTCATATCCCTTGGTGACGCCGTCCACCATGTTGGAAAGAAGCTGACGGGCCAATCCCCAGAGGGCCCGATCTTTCCTTGAAAGCTTGGCGTCGTCGGATTCCATGGGAGAAACTGTGATGCTCTTCTCTTCCTGCTGCAGATTCACGCGGGGAACGTAGGGCGACGTTAACTCACCCTTGGGGCCTTTCACCCTGATGGTTTGTCCGTCCATGCGGACCTCGACCCCGGCTGGTATAATGATTGGTTTTCTTCCGATCCTACTCATGGTGATTTATGCCCATACTTCGCATACTATTTCCCCTCCGACTCCCTGTTCCTTCGCCTCCCGGTCCGTCATAACGCCCTTGGATGTTGAAATGATCGCGATGCCGTATCCTCCCTTTACCCGTTTCAGCTGCAGGGCGCCTTGATATTTTCTGACTCCCGGTTTTGAGACGCGTTTCAGTTCTGCGATAGCGCTGTCCCCTGTTTTCAAATATCGAAGCTCAAGCTCAAGGACTCTCTTGCCCCGCAGCTTCCGCATCTCCACTCCTTGTATGAATCCCTTGCGTTCCAGCACCTTGCTTATGGCAAGTTTCAGTTTGGAAAAGGGAACTTCAACGAGCTTATGACGCTGGGCGATTGCGTTCCGAATTCTTGTTAACATGTCTGCGATTGGATCTGTCATGGTATTACCAGCTTGATTTTCGTATTCCCGGAATCAACCCATTATTTGCCATTTCCCTGAAACAGATGCGGCACAATCCAAAGTCTCTCATGAATGCCCGCTTCCTGCCGCATCGGAAACAGCGGCGCGTGATACGGCTTGAGAATTTCGGCTTCTTCTTCGATTTTGCGATTTGCGCTTTTGTTGCCATATAATTATACCTCTTTTTTAAATGGGAAGCCGAGAAGCGAAAACAGCTCCAGGGCCTCTTCTTTGTTCTTTGCGGTCGTCACGACGGTAACCTCCAAACCCAGGGAGAAACGAACCTTCTCGGGCGCTATTTCAGGAAAGAATATATGTTCTTTAAAACCCATTGTCAAATTTCCCATGGAATCCACGGATGTAGGATCAATCCCCCGGAAGTCGCGCGAGCGCGGCAGCACAACATGAATAACCTTGTCCAAAAAGTCTTCCATGCGCCTCCCTCTCAGAGTCACCTTTACTCCGGACGCCATCCCTTTGCGCAGCTTAAAGGTAGATATGGATGTCTTCGCCTGCGTGACCAGGGGTTTCTGCCCCGTTATGGCGGCAAGGTCCTCTGAAATCTGCTGGATGGTCTTTTCCCTGTCCTGCCCGGTTTTCACGCCTATCAGCTTCCCGATGCCGATATTCAGCACCACTTTTCCCAAACGAGGAATCGCCATGACGTTTGTGTAGCCAAACTTCTTTTTCATTCCGGGGATCACCTGGCTTTGATATGTTTCCCGTATGTGTTTCATATGGTTCCTCCGCATTTCTTGCATGTCCTGTGCTTCTCGTTTCCCGCAAGAACAAATCCGACTCGCGTTGGTTTGCCGCAGTGCGAACACACAAGCTTCACCTTGGAAGAAGAAAAGGGGGCGGGAATCTGCACCACTTCTCCTTTCTGGCCCTGGCGGCGGGCCCTCACGTGCTTCTTTCTCATGTTCATTCCTTCCACGATCAAACGGCCTTTTTGGGGAAATACGTGCAGCACTTTTCCTTGCCGTCCCCGGTCCTTTCCAGAAATAACGAGGATGGCGTCTCCCTTTTTTATTTTAGAACCAATCATGTTCATATGACTTCGGGGGCCAGGGTTGCTATTTTCACGAATCCTTTTTCGCGAATTTCCCGGGGGATCGGTCCGAAAATCCGTCCTCCTTTGGGTTCTTTGTCCTGTTCTAGAATAACGACCGCGTTCTCGTCAAACGAAATATATGATCCGTCTTTTCTTCGAAACTGCTTCTTCTGACGCACGATCACGGCCTTCACCACTTCGTGTTTCTTGACCTGACCCCTGGGCGCGGCATCCTTGACCGTGGCTACAATGATATCTCCAAGTTGAGCGTACCGTCTCCTGGTCCCCCCCAATACCCTGAAGCATTGAATGATTTTTGCTCCCGTGTTGTCGGCGACGGTAAGCATTGTTCGCGGTTGAATCATATTATTTTTCAATCACTCGCCACCGCTTATCTTTACTCTGCGGCCTTGTCTCTTCAATAACGACGCGGTCTCCCGTCTTGTACTTGTTGTTCTCGTCATGCGCCTTGTAACGCTTGTGCACCTTGAAATACCTCAGATATTTGGGGTGTTTCTTAATGGACTGGACCTCCACGACCACGGTTTTTTGCATCTTGTCTGAAACAACGATGCCCTCAAGCTTCTTTTTTGGCATGATGATGCGCGTTAATGGTAAGAATGCGGGCGATGATCTTTTTCGTATCCCGCACTTCCCGTATGTTCTTCACCTTTCCAGATGACATATCAAATCTGAGCTGGCCAAGCTTCAGGCGCAGCTCGGAAAGAAGGTGCCGCAATTCTGTTTCTGATTTTCCTTGTAATTCTTTCGTATTCATACTATGGCTATCGCTTAATGATGGCGGTTTTCACTCCCAGTTTGCCGGCCGCTTCCTTCAAAGCTTCCCTGGCCTGGTCTTCCGGAAGTCCCTCAATTTCAAAGATAATCCTGCCGGGACGCAATGGGCACACGTAGTGATCCACCGAACCCTTGCCTCCGCCCATCGGCGTCTCGGCTCCCTTTTGGGTGACGGGCTTGTCCGGGAATATGCGAATCCACATCTTCCCTCCTTTTCTCAGGGATCGGACGATCACGCGTCTCCCTGCCTCAAGCTGGCGAGCCGTGATCCATTTGGCTTCCAGGCCCTTCAACCCATAGCTTCCGTGCACCAAAAGCGTGCCTCGTGAATCCGGCTGGGCAGAAGCCCGTTTTCGCCACTTTCTGTGTTTTACTCGCTTTGGAGTCAACATGATCTGATTACTGGTCTCTATTAAACTTTCTCCCCTCTATACATCCATACTTTTACTCCGATAGTTCCATACGTAGTCTGTGCTTCAGCCTGCGCGTAGTCAATCTCGGAACGCAGCGTCTGCAGGGGCATCTTTCCTTTTCTCAGCTTTTCCCGTCTTGCAATGTCGGCTCCTCCAAGGCGGCCCGATATTTCTACTTTCGCTCCCTGCACCTCCTTGTTGGCCATCATTTTTTCTACGACCTGTCTCAAGGTTCTGCGATGCGGCATGCGGTTTTCCAGCTGCGAAGCTACCCATTGGGCGCACAGCGAGGCCGATGCCCAGGGATTTCTGATTTCCCGAATCTCCAAGCGGATCTCTGTTTTCTTGTTCTTTATCCCAAGAAGCTTCCTCAGACTGTTGCGCACCTCTTCAATTCCGGATCCTCCCCTTCCGATAACCAATCCCGGACGCGCGGTGTTTATGATCACCGTAATCTTGTCCGGAGACCGCTCGATTTCAACTCCTTCCAGACTGCTGTCCTTGAATCGTTTTTCCAGGAATGCGCGGATGCTAAAATCTTCCTCGAGCAGCTGGGGCATGCGTCTGACATTCATCCACCTGCTTTGCCAGTTGCCGGTTTCGTGAATGCGGAATGATCTTGGATGTACCTTATGGGCCATGGTTATATGCTCTTCCTTCTGAATATGCGTTTCCTTTGTTCTGCTTGTTCTGCTTTCGAGAATTCTCGCCGCACAATTGCGCGGGGAGCCTGCTTCTTTGATTCGTCTTTCGCCTTCTCTTGTTCATCCCGAACTGTTTGTGAGGCCTGGGTTGTCTTTTCCTTCTCTTTTAATTCCACGCGAGATCCCAACACCAGGGTGATATGCGAAGTCTTCTTTTGAATCTCAAAAGCCTGGCCCCGAGATCTCGCCCTCCAGCGCTTCAACTTGGAGCCTTCGTCCACGAAAAGCTTCTCAATGTACAGCTGATTCTCCTGGACATCGAACCGCAACGTAGCTCCCGCGACGGCGGCTTTTAGAAGCTTGGAAAACACGCCCGTCCCCTTCTTGGCCGTAAAACGCAAGATTGTTTCAGCTTCTCTGACGCTTTTTCCCCGGATCAGATCCGCTATCAGACGGACTTTTCTGGGAGCTATTCTTAAATTTCGTAATGTCGCGGATGACTGCATAAAATTATTTTCCGCCAGAGACGGATCCACCTTTAACGGATTTTCCTTCTGCCGGCGCGGCCGTGGCCGCAGCCGCTGCCGCCTGCTGTCCCTGCTCCAGATCCCTTTGGATCTTTCCTCCATGCTTGCCAAACTTGGTGGTTGGAGAAAATTCTCCCAGACGGTGGCCTACCATTTCTTCAACCACAGAAACCGGAATGAAATCTTTTCCGTTGTGCACGCCAAAGGAAAATCCAATCATCTCGGGAGTGATGACGGCATCTCGGCTCCAGGTCTTTATTACGGTTTTATTCCCGTGCTTCTTCATCTTGAGATGAAGTCTCTCGTCTATGTACGGGCCTTTTTTAAGCGATCGAGCCATATGGTGTTTATCTTTTCTTCTTTCTTCTTTCCAATATCAACTTGCTCGTCCATTTCTTCTTGTTTCTGGTCTTCACTCCAAGAGCATGCTTTCCCCAAGGGGTCTTTGGATATTTCAATCCGATGGGCTGCCTGCCCTCTCCTCCTCCGTGCGGATGATCCACCGGGTTCATGGCTGTTCCCCTGACATGGGGCCGTCTGCCTTTTCTTCGCACGGATCCCGCTTTTCCGATAACCTTGTACCGGTACTCCGGATTGGAAACGGCTCCGATGGAAGCGTACCCGCGCTCGTCCACTTTGCGTATCTCAGAAGAAGGCATGCCGAGGTGCGCGTATCCTCCTTCGTGAGCAAGCACGGTGGCGGCGCTTCCCGCGCTTCGCGCCATCTTGCCCCCTCTTCCGGGTTCCAGCTCAACTGCGTATACCTGGGTTCCGACGGGAATGTGAGCTAACTTCATGCGGTTCCCGGGTTGGACTTCCGTCTTCTCCGCGCACAACACTTCTTGCCCAGTTTCCATGCCGTGGGCGGCAAGCAGGTATCCCTTGCTTCCGTCCTCATACCGCACAAATGCGAGAAAGGCGGTGCGATTGGGATCGTATTCGATTCCGACTATCTTTCCTTTTACGTTCAGATGTTCCTGCGCAAAATCAATCTGACGCCACAGCTTGCGCAATCCTCCTCCCCGGTGGCGCACAGTAATCCTTCCCGATGCGTTTCTGCCTCCGGTTTTCTGGATTGACACGAGCAGGCTCTTTTCTGGTTTTTTTCTGTCTATGATAGCCATTAGCGTGGAAGCACCTCAATGGTATGACCTTCTGTCAATTTTACGATTGCTTTGCGAAATCCCTGCTTTATTCCCACGCGCTTTCCCACCTTCCTCTTTTTTGACGGGATTCTGCTTGTCCAAACCTTGGCAACCTTCACCTTGTATCGATCTTCCACGGCAGCCTTGATCTGGCGTTTGTTTGCCCGAGGAGAAATGACGAAGGCGTATTCATTGCGCTCGGCCAGTATCCCCGCCTTCTCTGAAATATGGGGACGCTGCAGCACGTGGCTGAGAAGACCATCATGGTCGGAAACGGGCGCGGCCTGTTTTAGAACAGCCTCTTTCGGCTTTTCTTCTTTCTTCTGCGCAGCCCTGCCTTTTTTCTTGAATATGTTGAATGCCATGGTATTCCCGTTATTTCGCGAACGTGGTCTTGATCACTTCAATGGTTTCTTTCGGCATCACCAAAGAATGTGTGGATAAAATGTCCAGGGCATTCAGGTCTTTTGCCTGCATCGTGCGCAAGCTTGGAAGATTATTCGCGCTCCGGATGATATTGCGTTCCATGCCGGGCAGCACGAGCATTGTCTTTGCCGCCTTCTTCTGAAACGGAAGCTGCCGCAAAGTCTGGGCCAAATTCTTTGCCTTTGCAGAGCCCGCGTTCAATTCGTCGAGCACGATGATCTGATTGCGCTTTGCCTTTTCGGAAAGCGCCATGAACAAGGCCTTCCTTCTCAGCCGCTTGTTAATCTTCTGTAAAAATACCCTCTCTTTGCGAGGACCGAACGTGATTCCTCCTCCCCTCCACAAGGGAGACCTGATGCTGCCCGCCCTGGCACGGCCCGTGCCCTTCTGGCGCCAGGGTTTCTTTCCGCCCCCCGAAACCTCTCTGCGGTCTTTGGTGTGAGCCGAGATTTGCCTGCGCTTTGCCGCTTGGGAAATCACAACCTGGTGCAAGGCGTCCGGCCGCAGGGCAACTTCGAATATTTCTTTCGGCAGGTCTACCGTCCCGACCGACTCTCCTTTTTGATTGTATAGCGGCAATTTCATGCGTTTCAATATAA
>JACPHF010000014.1 GCA_016188735.1 Parcubacteria group bacterium
TCCAGGGTCTCGTCTTTCCTGAGATAGAGATAACAATACAGCTCGGCCGTCTGGCCCAACGCAAAAGAGGCGATGCGTTTTTCTCCCACAAAAACCTTATATCCTACTCCGCCCGCCTCAAGTATGATATAGTCAGAACCCTTGGCGATAACCGCTCCCTTAAGATAGGAGATCATAAGTCTATCGTATCATGAATTTTGAATTAGTCTCCAGCTACCAGCCTACGGGAGATCAGCCGCAAGCGATAAAGCTTCTGACCAAGAATCTTGAAATTGGGGCAAAGCACCAGACTCTCTTGGGCGTAACGGGATCGGGAAAAACTTTCACCGTCTCTAATGTCATCGCAAACCTTCAAAGACCGGCCCTGATTGTTTCACCCAACAAAACCCTGGCGGCGCAACTATACCAGGAGTTCAGGGAGTTTTTCCCCAAGAATGGGGTGCACTACTTTGTTTCCTACTACGACTACTACCAGCCGGAAGCCTATATACCGCAAACCGACACCTACATTGAAAAAGACGCGAAGATCAACGACGTGCTCGACCGCCTGCGCCACGAAGCCGTTCAAGACGTGCTCTCGCGCCGAGACGTCATTGTCGTAGCTTCGATATCCTGCTTGTACAGCATCGGGTCCCCCGAAGAGTATCGACGGGTTTCTCTCGATTTGAAAGAAGGCCAGAAGATTACCCGCAAAGAGCTTCTCTCTGTCCTGACTCAGCTCCAATACCAGCGCAACGACACGGACCTTAAGCCCGGAACATTCCGCGCCAGGGGAGAAATCATTGATCTTTGTTTGGTGACCGGAAAAGAGATCCTGAGACTCGAGATGACGGGATCTTCCATAGCCAGGATAACGAAGAACGACGGGACGGCTCTTTCTTCCTGCACCATTTATCCCGGGAAATTCTGGGTTACCGAAGAAGAACGGCTCAGGGTAGCCATGACGAATATTCGCACAGAGCTCCAGGACAGGCTCCGCGCACTCACAGAACAAAGAAAGTTTCTGGAAGCCGAACGCCTGGAAGAACGCACGAACTATGACCTTGAAATGATAGCAGAATCCGGATACTGCCACGGCATTGAAAACTATTCGCGACACCTTGAGTTCCGAAAGCAAGGAGACCCTCCGTTTACGCTTCTGGACTATTTCCCCAAGGATCTGCTGGTGTTCCTTGACGAAAGCCATCTTGTTCTTCCCCAGCTGCAGGCAATGTCCGTGCAGGACCGCATGCGCAAAGAATCGCTCGTGGAACACGGGTTCAGGCTGCCTTCCGCGATAGACAACCGCCCGCTCACAAAAGAAGAGTTTTTTGCCAGGGCCCCTCAGATAACCTACGTGTCCGCAACTCCGGGGGCATTTGAAAAACAAGTGTCGGGTCCCTTCGTGGCAGAACAGCTTATCAGGCCCACCCTGCTCCTTGAACCTGAAATAGAAATCAGGCCGACAAAAAATCAGCTCCGGGATCTTCTTGAAGAAATCCAAGGGCTCGTGAAAAAGAAACAGCGCGCGCTTGTGATCACGATTACCAAGCGTCTCGCGGAAGATATCGCCGACTATCTTGCAAGGGCGCAGGTGAGCTGTCAATGGCTGCACTCCGAAATAAAAACACTGGATCGTCCCCGACTCCTGGAAGATTTCAGGAAAGGAACATACGACGTTCTTGTCGGCGTCAACCTGCTGCGAGAGGGGCTCGATCTTCCGGAGGTCGCGCTGGTCGCAATTCTGGATGCCGATAAAGAAGGGTTTTTGCGCAACGAAACCACGCTCGTGCAGACCATGGGGAGGGCGGCCCGCCACCAAGAGGGCCGCGCCATTCTCTACGCCGACACGATAACGGACTCCATGCGGCGCGCCCTGCAAGAGGTTTCTCGACGCAGGAACATTCAAGAAATCTATAATAAAAAACACGGAGGAGTGCCAACCGCAATCATAAAAGAGATTCGAGCGTGGGAACTGGGAATAAAAGAAAAGGCGGCCCTTACCGAATTTGAGTCCCTGCAGGACGTGCGGGTGCTAGAGCAAGAAATGAAACAGGCGGCCTCAAACCTGGACTTTGAACGCGCCGCTGAAATCCGGGGCTTGATAAAAAAAGTGAAAAGTGATATAAACGGCGTATATGGCAAACACGACATCGGCCCGAAAGGCATTCCGGCAAAGCGTCAGAAAAAGAAAAATGAATCTGGCAAAAAAAGCCAGAGTTAAAAGACTCGGAAAAGAACTGGAGGTTCTGCTTCAAAAAAAAGAAATTCAGCAGGCCGAAACCCTTCTCCAACAGGCCTACAAAGCGATTGACAAGGCGGCGAAGACCGGAGTCCTCAAAAAGAATACCGCTGCGAGAAAAAAGTCTCGCTTGGCTCGTCTCCTGGCGGGCCTGAAAACACGCTTATAGCGTAAGCGATATATCAATCAAGAATTGATATAAGAAAGACGTCCAAGCAGGCTTCCGGATCAAGCTGGCCTGTTTTCATTGCGCAATCCGTCTGCAACAGAAGCCGATGCATGTTTTCCAGCTCTTCTGTAGAAAGAGTTGCCGCAAGCTTCGCGTGCCTGCCAAAACCCTGTTCTTTCGCCTCCAAAAGACTCCGGATCTGAAAATGGAACATGGAAAGAAGGTACAGGGGCGACTCTCCTTTTTCAATATGTCTATGGACAAGGCTAAACGCCTTCGTTTTATTTTTTGCCGCGATCGCGTCCAATGTGACAAAAATGTCTCCCGCGAGCGCTGCTTCCGGAATGATCGCAGCCACATCCTTCTTCTCTACGGTTTCGCCTCTTTTAAATGCGGCGAGTTTTGCCAATTCCTGAGACAGGCGCCAAAGATCGTGTCCCGCTTCCCGTACAAGGAACGATCTTGCTTCTTTCGCAACATCGACTCCCAGCCCTTTTGCCTCTTTGGCTATCCATTGATCAAGCTTTACGCTGTCCAATTCCTTGTACTCGTGCACGGTAGCCAAGCGACGCAAAATCTTCAGCAGGGGATCGGACGCGAGAATGCTCCCCCGTTCAAGGAGCACGAGAATAACAGAAGGGTTTTTGGCAAGGGATTCTGCAGACTTTACAATATGCTCTTTCGGTTGCTTTTGGCCAAACAAATCTTCCAGCACAAGAAGTTTTTTCTCATGGAAAAGCGACTGGCTCTCCAACTCGTTCTTCAGCTCTTCTAAACTGAGCCCTGACGCTTGCATCCGCTTTGCGCTAAATCCCGTCTTTCCAGAGGCTCTGTATGCTTCCCAAATCTCCTGCAGTTTCCGGTGCGCCAGGTATTCTTCTTTCCCGTACAATAGAAATATCATGGTTTACAGGTCTGCCCAGCTGGTCCCCTGCGAGGTTTTAACGAGCAGCAAGGGATCAAGCAACACCACTTCTTCCATGGCTTTCTTGATCGGAAGAATCAATTTCTGCGCTTCTGTCTCTTGGCATTCCAAAAGCAATTCATCGTGCACCTGAAGCACCATGGCGCATGCGGGGTTGGAACGAAGCACGCGCTCTTGGACCTGAATCATTGCCATCTTCATAATGTCGGCCGCGGTGCCCTGCGCCGGCAGGTTCATTGCCATGCGTTCGGCCGCCGCCCTTATGTGAGGGGTTGGGGAATTCACGTCCGGCAAGAAGCGTTTTCTTCCGAACATGGTCTCCACGTATCCATGCTTCCTTGCAAACTCCTTTGTCTCTTCCATGTACCTCAAGATGCCGGGGAATCTGAGGAAGTACCGGTCAATGAAATCCTGGGCTTCTTGAAATGAAATGTTCGATGCCCTGGCAAATCCCCGCGCTCCCATGCCGTACAGCACCCCGAAATTCAGGGCCTTTGCCCGAAAGCGCATTTCGGAAGAAACGTCTGCAGGGGCTATGCCGAATACTTCGGCCGCGGTCATGGTATGAATATCCAGGCCTTTCTCGAAAAACGTTTTCATTTTCTCTTCTTTTGCGAGGGCCGCCGTAATGCGAAACTCCATCTGGGAATAGTCGAAGGAAAGAAGGATGTGGTTCTTCTCCGCAATGAATCCTTTGCGGATCTTCTTTGCCCACGCGCCTTGCAAGGGAATATTTTGAAGGTTCGGATTTGAAGAGGACATCCTGCCGGTCGCAGCCCCAAACTGATCGAAGTGAGTGTGGATGCGATCATGAGCGTCGGCCTTCTCCAGAAGCGGCAGGGCGTATGTGCTCAGAAGCTTCTTGAGTTCCCGGTATGCGACCACCTGGGCTATGATCGGATGGAGGTCGTAGATTTTCTCCAGCTCGTCTGACGCCGTTGAAAACACCCCTCCCGGGGTTTTCTTCAATCCCTTGGATGAGAGCCCGAGAGTCTGGAACAGTACGGCCGCAAGCTGGGCCGGAGAATTCAGATTGAATTGCCGGCCCGCCAATGCGTACACCTCCTGCTCTATGCCGCGCATCTTTTCATCCATTTCGGCCGCAAGCTTCGTGAAGTACGTGCGGTCTATCTTCATTCCCGCCTTCTCCATTGCCCCTACAATGGGGGCGAGTTTGCGCTCCAGCTCAGCCAGCCCGGGAGAGAGCACAGAGCTCTCTTCCAATTGCTTAATTTTGGCCTCCAAAGAATCTTCTTGGAGTAAGGATGGGGATGTTTTCTTCTTTGATTCGGGGAGTTTATCTACAAGCGAAAAGAATTCCAGTTCTTTGAGCTTTTCTGCGGCTGCCCGTTTATCGTATGTTTTCCACGCGCAATCCTGAAGACGGAACTCGATGGGCACGTTTTGATCTATGGTGCCCAGCTCTTTGCTGATAAACGCGTCTTCTTTTGAGGCCAGAAGTGTTGTCCGTAATTTTGGAGAGATGCTTTCTGCGTCTTTTTTTTCCATCTTCTTATATATATTCTCCAAAGAACCAAATTGGGAAAGAAGGGAAATAGCCGTTTTCTCCCCCACGCCCCGAACCCCCGGAATGTTGTCCGACGGATCTCCGCGCAGTCCTTTGTAGTCTGGCAGTTGTGAAGGAAGGAGACCTGAAAACTTGGATTGCACGGCCTTTGTGTCAAACAGGATCACGTCTTGCAACCCCCGGCGGCTGGCAAACACCTTGACTTGGCCTTGCACAAGCTGAAGAGCGTCCATGTCTCCCGAGGTGATGATAATTTCCGGCTTTGGGTGCGCCTGCTGCAGCTTCGCTTTTTTCACGATCGTGCCGATGATATCGTCCGCTTCGAACCCCTGTTTTTCATATACGGGAATGCCGAATACGGAAAGCATTTCTTTGACGCGCGGCATCTGGGCGTACAATTCGTTGGGCGCTTTTATCCGTTTTGCCTTGTATCCCGCGTACGCAATGTGCCGTTTCGTGGGACCCTGAACGTCAAAGGCCGCCGCGATAAATTCGGGGTGAAACTCCTTGATCGCCTTAAACAGCACGAGAAGGAATCCGTATACGGCATTCGTAAGTTCGCCTGTCCGCGTGCGGAACGGCGGGAGCGCGTGAAACGCTCTGTGGATAAGGGAGTTCGCGTCGATGACAAGCAGGCGTTTTTTCATGTCATGGTAATGGTTCTCTTGTGTTCCCCTGCGTAAGAAAAACGTATGATGATGGCGTCTTTGGGGAGAAGCTTGGCTACGCGCTCCGGCCATTCAAGCACCACGATATTGCTTGGGTCTTTCACAATATCCCTCCATCCGATTAAGAGCAAATCTGCCGGCTTCCTGAGCCGGTAGCAATCTATTTGGAAGAAAGACTTAAAAAGAGATCGTTTCGGAACGGCAAAACGCCTGAATATGATAAACGTCGGACTCAACACCCGCCCTTGTATTCCCAGGCCCTTTGCAAATCCCTGCGTAAACGTGGTTTTTCCGGTTCCAAGATCTCCTTGCAGAGCAAGAACGAGCGCGCAACGTCTGGAAGGAAACTTGAGGCACGCACGGGCAAACATTGCTCCGAGCTCTAGGGTCTTTGAAGCCGATGATGTCGTTGACTTTACCATGCCCTGTGATAGCGTTAGCGATATATCGAGCCTTGCTCGATATAGCATAAACTATATATGGAAGAACAAAAAAGAAAAACGTATGATGATGGCGTCTTTGGGGAGCAGCTTGGCTACGCGCTACGGCCATTCAAGCACCACGATATTGCTTGGGTCTTTCACAATATCCCTCCATCCGATTAAGAGCAAATCTGCCGGCTTCTCTGACCGGAGAGGTTCTGGTGGACCCTACGTTTCTCGCGGGGCTTGAAGAGAAACTGAAGAACGCAGACTCTGTTCTGGACATCCTCTCGGAAGCATTTGAGAAAGGAACAAGCGAGGTGGTGCGCGTACTCCTGGGAGCCGCCCTTATCATGCGGGCCTCCGACATTCACATTGAACCTACGGAAGAACATACCCAGATTCGTTTTCGCATGGACGGCCTGCTTCATGACATAGTCCTCATCTCCCCGGCCCAATACCAGGGACTTCTTTCTCGCATCAAACTGCTTTCCGCCCTGAAACTCAACATCACAAACCGCGCGCAGGACGGGAGATTCACTATTGCGGGGGAACAGCTTATGGAAATCAGGGTGTCCAGCCTTCCTTCGGAGTACGGAGAGTCTCTGGTGCTGCGCGTACTCAATCCAAAAAACATTCTCTCTTTGCAACAACTTGGACTGCGGGCTGACCTCCTTGCGATATTCCGCAAAGAGATTACAAAACCCAACGGCATGATTGTCGTCACGGGCCCCACGGGATCCGGCAAAACCACGACGCTGTATGCGTTTCTGCGGGAGATCAACCACCCCGAAATCAAGATCATCACGATCGAGGATCCCATCGAATATCATCTGGAAGGAATTTCCCAAACCCAGGTGCATCCTGAAAAAGGATACACGTTTGCGTCGGGACTCCGGGCAATCGTGCGCCAGGACCCGGACGCAATCTTGGTGGGAGAAATCCGGGACGCAGAAACCGCGGATATCGCCCTGCAGGCGGCTCTCACCGGACACCTGGTCCTCTCCACGCTTCATACGAATGACGCCGCGGGAACGATAACACGACTGATAAGCCTGGGAGCAAAACCCGTAAACATAGCTCCCGCCCTGAACCTCGTCGTGGCTCAGCGCCTCGTGCGAAAAGTGTGCGAAGCGTGCGCTTCTCACACGCAAATCTCAAAAGAAGAACTTGCTTTGGTAAAGCGAGAACTTGATCACCTCGGAGCTGGAATAAAGCCGGAAGTCGGGAGTACAATGAAACTGGCTAGGGCAAAGGGCTGTAAGAAATGCGCCAATAGCGGATACAAAGGGAGGGTTGGGCTGTTTGAAGCGATCGTCATGGACGACGAATTGAAAGAGCTCGTGCTGGAATCACCCTCTATTACCCAGCTGAAAAAGAAAGCGGTTGAAAGGGGAATGATTACCTTGCGGCAAGACGGGCTCTTGCTCGTGCTCCGGGGCGTCACGACCATGGAAGAAATAGAGCGCGTGACGGCCGAGTGAGGAAAATTTGCTGAGCTGGGGACCTATTTGGTTGTCGGAACACAAATTTAGGATTATTCCGGGGAATGGCTCAGCATGACCCGTGCCACCCGCCAAAATAAGAGATAATCCCAGGTCCCCAGCTCAACAAACTTTAATTTCAAACCAAACACCTTCTGAGTAGTTATTATACTATATTAGAAAATGGTTGTCAAGGGTCCTAATAATATCCCTCCATTGCCCCCTGCCGAGCCCCCACAGCTCAGGCCTGCGACGTTTGCAGAATACATAGGGCAGGAAAACCTAAAAAACCAGCTCCGAGTCATTATGGAGGCCGCAAAAAAGCGAGGAGAACCCTTGGAACACCTGCTGTTTTACGGCAACTCGGGACTCGGAAAAACAACGCTTGCCCATGTGATCGGCAACGACATGGGAGCAACCCTGCACATAGCGGCCGGCCCCTCGCTTGAACGCTCGGGAGACATTGCATCGCTCCTCACCTCTCTTGAAGAAGGAGATGTCCTTTTTCTGGACGAGTGCCACCGCGTGCCAAAACCCGTGCTGGAAATGCTCTACTCTGCCATGGAGGATTTTAGGCTCCATCTGGTGATCGGTAAAGGACCCATGGCGCGCACCATGGAGCTGGACATCCCCCGCTTCACACTTATTGGAGCTACCACCCGCATGGCCCAGCTTCCGAGTCCGTTCCGCAACCGCTTCGGAGCAATATTCCACATCTCCTTCTACACGCCAGAGGACATGGAACACATCGTGAAACGATCTGCCTCCATATTGGGAATGGGACTTGATGCGGAAGCCGTACGCGTACTTGCCGCTTCATCGCGCCTCACGCCGCGCGTTGCAAACCGCCTCTTGCGCAGAGTGCGGGATTTTGCGAGTATTGAAGGGACCGGTGCTATTACGGGAGACCTCGTAAAAAAGGCTCTTGAGTTTCTGGAAATTGACGAATGGGGACTGGAGCAGACCGATAGGCGCATTCTGGAAATA
>JACPHF010000079.1 GCA_016188735.1 Parcubacteria group bacterium
CCAATATTCCTCCTACCGCTTTTTTTATACACTGCCGTAAATTGTTGCCTCATAATAATTTTACTATAGTGTTTCCTGATAAGAAGTCAATAGTTTAAATTCCTCTCCTCCTCTCCGGCAAAAGCCGGGTTTTAATTCCTTTACATTAATAAAAATAAAACGGCACCCTATACCAAGAAGTACAGCTGTCGCATGTAACACTGGTGATAATCTCAGGGAGAAAAGAGAAGGACGCCGTACGGAACGGCGCCCTCGTGTTCTAATCGTGTCTTATTCTGCGAATAGTAGCACTATCGCCCTACAGCAGTTCTTTCGTCCATATTCGCCCGGAGTAGAGCGGGTCGCCTCCAGCGACATCCCTTGTCCTCCGCTTGAATTGCTTGACGAACCACGGTTGGGCAAGGAGCCACCACGGAGTTGTCTCGGCGGCAAGCGCGAGCTCCCGACATTTTGCCGCCCGTGCCTTCTCCTCGGCTTTCTCAACCATCCTCTGGGCAACTCTGGTCTGCTCATACGCCGCAGAGACCGCGAGCAGGCTTATTTCTGCGACCCCTGAATCGACGAGAGCCACGACCATGCATCCGTGGACCTCCCCGTCTATCAAGAAGACGAGGAGATTCTCAACGCGCTCCAATATCCTTTCGTAGGCTACCGAAGGATAAGCGCTCCTGAGTAGTTGAACAGCCTGGAACACCTCTCCCTTTTCGGCCCGCCGTATCTCTTCATAGAGGGCCGCATAAATCATGGTGCCACAGCCCTCTGAAGTGAACAACTCTTCAAGCAGCGTTCCCTCCTGATGTCCACTAATGATGTGGACTCGCGGGACTCCACCTTCACACGCCTTGATGGCGCAGAAAACTTTGTCTCGCGCCCGGCCCGTTATCAAGCTGGGAACGTCGAGGAGCCGCCGGGCATTCTCGATAGTCAGGCTACTGATGAGAGTCCCATCCTTTCTTATCACCCCTTGATGCGAAGTCATGTAGATGAGCTTCGCTGCTTTCCTCTCGATTGCCAGTTCAGTCGCCCTGAGGTCGCTGGTCGAGTAATCGCATGAGATAGCCGGGATGTCCCGCGGGATAGGACATTTTACGGGAGGATCGCGAAGGGGGACCCTCTCGTTCGAGTAGCTATCTTCCACCACCGCGATGTCGATTCCACCCACCGCTCTCAGGAGTTGCAGGTCATGGAATACTCCCAGCTCTTCGGCATGAGCTCTGGGATATTTTCCGAGCTTAACGACAATCCTTGCCCCCCTGTGTCCCTGGGTATAGGAGAGTGCCGTTCGCAAAAGATTCGTACGCGACATATGAACCCCCTACTAGCAGCACATACGGCGGACCACCGCCATATACTGCTCAGTAATGTCATCTCCGAACCACCGTTTATCGATGAACTCGTTGATTTGGTGGGCCTGCTTAATGTCGCCTGGCCCCCAAATCACGGTTTGGGCGTCCATCTCGTTGAATACCCCTCCTTCGGTGTTGAAGCAGACTGCCCGCAGTTGCTCTCCGCTGATATCACCAACCATCCTCGCAACCAGAGAATCGGGTGACGTGTACATAGGTGGCGTAGGTCTTCTTGCGAATCCGACACTAATTCCAATATCCTCCTCCATGGGGATGCTCTTGATGAGCACCTCGAGACTCTCCAGGAGAGCTTCACTGTTTTGTCCAGGTATCGGGCGCAAATCCATTTCTACGAGTTGGTGCGCCGGAATGATGTTTTTCGCTGTGCCCCCCTCCTCCCTTAAGACCACATTCATCGTGGGATAGGGAGGATCAAAGTGTTCATTCCGAATCTCGACCAACCGTAATTCGAACTGGTCATAGAGCGCATCCAGTATGCGCCTGAGCCCGTACTTAACGACGCTCCTGAACTTGCGCGGATCTGAGCTGTGGCGCCCGATTATCCTAGAGCCTCGCCCCTTCCCAGCCTGCTTATTAGTCATCTCTATTTTCAGGTACATATATCCTTTGTGCATGTTAACCGGGCGCATTTCCGTTGGTTCGCCAATAATGGCGAAACGCGCAAAAGGAATCCCTTTCTCGGAGAGCTCGTGCTTGAGCTTTCTGACCCCGAGACAACCAACTTCCTCGTCGCTCGTAAAAACCAAGGCAACGGGATTTTTCAAGGCTGTTTTCTTGATTATCTGGCCGACTCTCAAGACGATAGCCAAGAAGCCCTTCATGTCGACTGCGCCTCGGCCATATAACCGATTGTGTCGCTCGGCGAGAACTAGAGGGTCAGAGATCCATTCTTTGGAATCGAAGGCAACTGTATCCATGTGGCCAGCGAGAGCAAGAAAGCTCTCTTGTCCGCCTCTGCGGGCAATAAGGTTGACCTTCTGAAGTTTTGGCTCTGTTTGTCCGGTAAGGTAGGTATACCGTTCCACCGCGAATCCTGCATCCTCGCACAGATTGCCAATAAAGTCGGCAATTTCTACAGTGGAAGTTCCCGGAGAAGTATTGAAACCAATGAGTCGCCGCAACAGCTCTAATGTCTCCATGGCTTTTTCCTTTCTTCTCTCTCTTGTTACAGCTTTCCTTAGAGGAAAGCCATTGTTTTAAAGGTTCAGACAAAGCTATCTGTGGAGAGTATATCAAGCTCGTGGAGGAATGCAAATAGGGGCCTATTTTAAAAAATTACACAGAGTTTTACATGCAAAACTCGCCCTTTTGTCGGTGAATCATCTCAAAAAAAGGAGGCACCCTAGTCCTATTTACAAGCCCTTGACATAATACGAAGGAGAATTTAATATTAGAACCGTCACAACCGTTGAAGGAGAAACGCGCTCTGGAGGTTGCGGACCGAAGAAAGCTCAAAAGTTTTTGGGCAAGTAGGTCCGGGGTGGGCTCATCTGGATAAAGAGCTTTAAATTAAGTGGGCCGACAACTTATTTGTCGGGCAACAAGGGTGGTACCGCGGGGTAATGAGACGCCTCGTCCCTTTAAAGAAGCTAGAGCTTCCGTAAAGAGACGAGGTGTTTTGTTAGGTTTAAAGATCGGCTGCCCACGCTTAAGTAAATACTCTTTTAAGCGAGGGCAAGCGATCTTTATAAAGATCGCTTAGCTATTTAAAAATATCGGTAGAGTGGGAATGGTAGAGACGGAATGAGCAGAATAGAAGAAAAGCCGAGAGGGGGGTTGCCCAATGAAATTCCATGAATCACCTCGGAAACCTTACCTGTGCTTGATGTGCGGTTCTAATGTGGCTGAAGCTGAAATCGCCTGGCATAAGCGTTATCACGCAAGCGCCTATGGATACGGAATTATGTGGCCCTCCGGGGAAATGAATTCCTCTGGAGTCTGCGGAACGTTAACTCCCGTATACGAATCCGCGGTGATAGCGAGGAAGATTGGTGTTCGCAAGGTCTACATCCGCGATGAAGGTAACAATCCTTCCGGAAGTATGAAGGATTACCTAGTGAGCCGGGCAGTGGCCTTGGGACTGCAGAAAGGGTTTAAGCGCTTTGCAGTCGTATCTTCAGGTAATCATGCCGTATCTTTGGCGATGGAAACGCAAAGATGCGGCGCAAGCGCGATCGTGTTCACTCCGGGATCGTCGGGTAAATTACCCCTCCTCACTTCATTTACCAACACTTTGGTAATTGGAATCAGGGGGGCAATCTTCGAGGACGTGTACAACCTCGTTTCCGGATTGTCTATTGAGGGTGTTTATGACGCGAACGTGTGCAACGAAGACCTGCTGCCGGCGCTTATGCCGGTCGCTCGCGACTTACTCACCCTGAATCCTCCCCCAACCCATGTGCTGGCTGGAGTAGGAAATGGTACCTACTTGGCAGGTATAGCGCTCGGTCTCGAGAAAATCGGCAGTAAATCCACGCCGAAAATTGTAGCTGTGGGCATGAAGGGTGCTTTCCCCACGGAAGAAGCCTTCCGAAGAAAGCGCATGCTTCACAAGTACAAGGAATTCTTGACGGAAGAAAGTGAAATAAGCGCCGCCGAGGGATCCATTGCGACCGAAAGCTATAGCATGCCCCAGCTCCTTCACGCCCTCAGAATATCCAAGGGATTTACTCTTGGCGAATTGACCAACCAAGACCTCGGAGATGCATATCGCCTTCTCCTCGAGGATCAAGAGTTGTTTAGCCGGGGAGTGATACCGGAGGCTACGGGCATAATGTCGCTCGCAGCGGCCCTGAGATGGCAGAACATGTTTTCTCCCGAAGACGTCCTCCATCTCTCATTCACCGGACATGGAGCAAAAGACACAGAAGCCATCCGCAGACTACTCCCAGCAGCTATGTGCGGATTGGTTGAGGAGGCGGCATCTCGAGCGAGGCCCGATTTGGTGGAATGTGCGACTAGGTCAGGACGACGCGGGGCCATATTGGTTGATCGCGATGTCTCTATTGAGGCGATATCCGAAATTATCGCCAAGCGAGGCAGGGATGATTAGGGTAATTGTCGATTCGCAAAGCAATCGGCTGTTCCGGGGAGTTCGCCTTGAACAGTCGTATGACCAGCGTGGCGGACTCTGCGAGGTCGGGTCGGAAGGCATAGTGGTCACCACTGACCCTATCGACCCGCAGTATCTTCAGTACTGGCGAGAGACATTGGGTTTTGACTTACCGCGTTTTCTCGCGGTCGGTCCCTTCAATCCTGAACACACCCTTTCCGAGCTGCTTCTCGCGAAGCCGGACCGTCAGGCCACTCTTCGCAAGATGCTTCAAGGGGAAACGGCCCGGCTCGAGTTTTTCTGCATTGAAGAGCCGGAAAGAAAGCTCCCTCCCGTTCTGGGTATTCCGGCGTACTGCAACTTTGACGTAGCAATCCCTTTCTCTCGGAAGATTGCGTTCAAAAAACTCGCCGATGAGATTGGGATACCGACTCCATCATGGTTGACGTGCGCCACCAAGGAAGAATTTCTCGCCGAAGGGCGGTCTTTCCTGAAGGATAAGGGGCCGTTCCTGCTCAAGGCGTCGGACGGTACCGGCGGATTTGCGTGCGGCGGCATGTCCCTGGTCCAGACGCCGGAAGAGCTTGAAAGAGGGTTCAGAAGATTGAACTCTCAAGATGGAGACCCTACCCAAGAGCTCCTCATCGAGAAGGTAATTCCTGGCGTGCGGACGGTGTCTGCGCATTGGGAAATTCTTGATGGAGGAAAGCTGAAGTTCGTTGATTTATTTGAGCAGAGGGGTGAGTATGCTTACAGCGGCGTATCCTGGCCAGCAGACATTTCGATCGCCCTCAGGGAACGGCTCATGGCCGATATAGAAAGGAGATTCGGTCCTCAGCTTATCCAAATGGGTGCGATCGGGTTCTTCTGCGCCGACATTGTTATAGACAGAGAAGAGCGCCATTGGTGGGTTGATTTCAATCCGCGCAAAGGAGCGATTCTTTACGTCTATAATATGGTGCGCCGGCTAAGAGAGAGACATCTCAGAAGCAAACAGTGCTGGCTTCTCCATGAACACTTTCGCCTCACGAACGAGGACATCCGTTCTTTCTCGGCGATTGAAGAACGGCTCGGGGATTTGCTTCTACCCCAGGAGGAGTTCGTGGTAGTTACCAATCCGGGGGTTTTCACCTTCGGTTACGCGGACATTGCCGGTATTTCCACCCGCTCTCCAGAGCAAGCAAAAACCGTGTTCCATGAGGCGCGAGAGAGACTCCTCAGCTAATTGACTGAACCTTGTTGGATTTGGGGCAATGGCACGCCGCGCCATTGCCCCAATACTTTAACTTCTCGCAGGCAAAACAAAGATTATTAGATACGCATTGTATCACCAATTACTAATGATTACTAATTTTAAAATTATTCCATACTCATTACGGCTCAAAAATCCTTTTACTTATGCGACTCTAACTCTTAACTCATTAGAGTATGCGTTGTTAAAAATAGAAGAGGGGGGGATGGCAGGTTACGGGGAGGCGGCTGTTGCCTGGGATATAAATGGCGAGACGCAGGCCTCCGTCACCGGTCTCTATCAATATATTTGGCCGCTACTTGAGGAGCGCAACATCGATTCGCTCACTGACATTCAGACGTTGATGGCCGATATCAATAACCTTATCAAAGGAAATTATTCTCTTAAGGCAGGGGTAGAGGCCGCCCTTTTAGATCTATTAGGCAAAAAGAAGAAAGCGAATATTTTATCGTTTTTTAATACGGAACCAAGACCGATAAATTCTCAAACAACTCTTTCTTTTAGCGATTTCGACGACTTTCTCTCTGGTGATTTTCAGCTTATTCAATCTGCTTCTATTAAAGTGAAATGCGGGAAAGACTCTGCGCGGGAAAGAAAAGTGCTGGAGAAAATTAGAGAACAGTTTCCAGACACGCCCTTGAATATCGATGTCAATCAGGGATGGGGGTCTTCCGATGAAGCCCTAAAAAATATCAAAGAGTTAAGCCACCTCAAGCTTTCCTGGATCGAGCAACCCTTGAGCGCTCACGACGTATATGGTTCTAAAAAACTCACTGAAAACTCTTCTGTACCCATTATGCTTGACGAGTCGTGCGGTCCTCTTAGCGAGGTAATCGTTTTCATGGAGAACGGCTATGGTAATATGGTGAATATTAAGCTTCATAAGTGTGGTGGGCTTCTGGCCGCGCTGGATATCTTTAAATGGTGCGACTCTCATAACGTTCCCTATATTATTGGGGATATGATTCATTCTCAATTAGGAAACGTCATAAATCTTTACGCGGGTTTACTTGGGTCGCCGCGAGCTCGAGACCTAACTCCTCTTGACCGACTGCTAAATGATCCTTCCCAGGGGATTCTTTTTCGGGGTGGTAGTTTTATTCCTCCGGTCGGGGAAGGATTAGGCATCTCGTTATCATTATGAAACCGCATATTTCTAAAGAACAATTTCTTGACGATTTATCGCAATCGATGCGTTTCCCCACTATAGCAGGCAATATTTCCGCTCAGCACAATTGCCTTCACTGGGTGAAAAAACGGTTTGGGGAAGGGTTACACTCTGTTTACCTTGAGCACGAAGGGCAGCCATCCTTAATTTTAAGCGGCCGACCCAGCACCCATTTCAAAATCCTGCTCTGTGGGCACCTTGATGTTGTGCCAGCGGCTGCCGAGCAATTTAAATTACAGATAGAAAACGATAAGGTGTATGGCCGAGGGGTTTTTGATATGAAGGGGCCGTTACTTGCTGCCATGTACCCATTCATTAATTTTATAAAATCTCATCCCGACAAGGATGTCGGTATCTTGCTCACTACTGATGAAGAGATTGATGGTACCAAGGGAGTTAAAGCGATTTTAGACAAGGGTTATTCAACAGATATAGTGATTATTCCCGACGGCGGTTCGAATTTCGAAGTCATAACCATGCAAAAAGGAGTTTTTCAGTTTTCGGTTAGTTTTTACGGAGCATCAGCTCATTCGTCGCGCCCATGGGAAGGAGGAGGAGCGGTTGGTCGAATGACCACTTTTCTCGAAATGCTATCTCAACACTACCCCGTACCTGCCGCACCCACCCCATCAACCACTTGTGCTCTCACCCTTATCGAGGGCGGTTCGGCGCGCAATAGTATGCCTGAAAAAATAAAGATAACTTATGATTGCCGTTTTTCTTCGGTAGCCAAGCTACAAGAACTCAAATCGCTTATTGTGGCAAACCTCTCTTCTCGCGATAAACTCGACGTTCTGCTTGAGACACCGGTTTTCGAGGCGGATACCGCCAATACTTTATTTCAAGAGGCGGCGAGGGGAATCCAGGAAGCGATTGGACGAAAAATTTCCTACACGTATGAGTATGGTTCAAGCGATGCTCTATATTTCCATTCCCGGTCTATCCCCGTTCTTATTGTCCGGCCATTGGGAGGAGATTCTCATGGGAAAAATGAATGGTTGGATGTTAATTCCGCGCTTTTATTCTCTGACGCTCTAGGTGGGGCTCTGAAATATATTCTAGATAAATAGTTTAAAAGACCTTTTGTTTCTTTAATTTAAAAAGAAAGCGCCCTCCGGGGGAGGGCGCGGCGAGAGGAGAAAGATGTGTAACTTACATCTTCTCCAGGGTATCTATCCCGAGGAGGCGCAGACCCCTTTGGATGATGAGGGACGTCGCCTCAACGAGGGCGAGGCGGGCGGCGACGAGACCTGGGTCGCCTGCTTCAAGAACCGATAGGTTGTGATAGAACTGGTTGAACGCTTGAGCTGTCTTCCAGACGTGTTGCGCAACCTGAGAGGGGTCAAGTGTTTCTGCTGCATACCCCATCACTTCAGGGAGCTGAATCAGATGCCGGATTAGCCAGAGCTCGGACTCTTCGCCGAGCCGCGAGAAATCCGGCCTCTCCCTTTGTTCCGCTTGGGCGCGCCGGAGAATACCGCGACATCGCGTGTAGGCATACTGGCAATACGGCCCCGTGAATCCTTCGACATCCAGAGATTCGGCCGGGTCGTAGCGTATTTCTGTCCGCGGATCGGATTTCACAAAGAAGAACTTGATGGCTCCGAGGCCGATGGTTTTTGCTCGGGACCGGATTTCTTCTTCAGTGAGAGACTCACCGCGTTCCTTGATTTTTTCCGTGGCCAGAAATTCTACCTCGTCTAGCAGATCGTCGGCATCCACAACCTTCCCTTCGCGGGATTTCATCTTGCCCTGGGGCAAGAGAACCATCCCATAAGAGAAGTGCTCGCACTGCTCAGCCCATGCATACCCAAGCATTTGAAGCAATGCGAAAAGGCGGGCAAAGTGGTCTTCTTGCTCACTCCCTACCACGTAAATGGAGCGGTCAAGGAGATATTCCTGGAATTTCAGAACCGCCACGCCGAGGTCTTGAGTCAGATACACAGATGTCCCGTCGTGACGAAGGAGAGTCGCTCTCCGCGGCGTATGCTCTCCCTTGGTCTCTTTCTTGCGGAACTGCCGGCTTTTAAACCTACTCAGCAGCTCCGGAGAGATAGAAGCGGAAATTTCTCCTTTCTCGCCTCTTTGGAAAATCCCCGTTTTTAGTCCCTCGAGGACAATCCTCTTGCCAAGCCGGTAGATTTCCGACTCGTAGAGGAATGCGTCAAACAGGAAATTGAGGCGCCTGTAGGATTCGCTGAATCCCTCATAGACCCAGCTGTTCATCTTAGACCAGAGAGCGCGCGTTTCGGGGTGGCCTGCCTCCCACTTGCGAAGCATCGCTTGAGCTGATTGACCCGCCTGGGATTCCTCGAAAAACACTTCTCTTTGTTGGGCCAGCTTCTCCTTGGCGCTTTCAGACGCCGTGGAGTCAACCCCCTTGGCTTTTTCGACGAGAGCCAGGAGTTCTGGGCTGCCTTGAATGCGCTTCTGCCACTCGGCTTCAAGCGCCTGCTCAAACCGGATGTAATAGTCGCCAACGAAGTGGTCACCCTTGACGCCAGATAAGGCAGGGGTTTGCCCACCGCCAAACCATTCGTATGCGACCATGGACTTGCAGATATGCACCCCGCGGTCATTCACGAGGTTTGAGGTAATGACAGTGTGCCCTGCCGCCTCAAGCAGATTCGCGAGAGCCGCCCCAAGAACCCCATTCCTTATATGCCCGAGGTGGAGCGGTTTGTTGGTGTTGGGCGAGAGGTACTCGACCATTACCTTCTTCGCGGTCCGGTGTTTTTCTCCGAACCTCTCCCGATCCCGGAGAATTTCCGAGACGGCGCAGCCGAAAAGGATCGCCGGCTTGAGTTTGATGTTGAGGTAGGGCCCGACTGCACGAACCCATTCGTAGATGGACGTTCCTTCCTCTTGCAGGGTGCTGGCGAGTAAGGTAGCCATATTTGCTGCTTCCCGCTTGTCGCCGCGAACCCTCTCGGCCAGATTGAAGCACGGGACAGCGAAGTCCCCGAACTTTATATCCGGCGGGTAAGCAACCTGGACTTCGTTTTCTTCCAGCCCCAATGCTTCCTGAACCAACGTACGGGTTATTGCCTTGAGCGTAGAGATTGTAAAGTCCACTTAAACCTCCTTGGCCAATGCCTTCGGTCCCGAACAGAGACCGTTCTGGTTTATTCTGTACTTAAACGCCTGCCTCTCTTTCTTGCATTCCGATGTTTAATTGTCAATCAAGCGCAATGCTTGGTACCGATGTTAGTTAAGACAAAGTAGCCGGCTTTGTCAAATAACCAAGCCCTCCTCCGGCAAAAGCCTGGTTGTGGTTAAAAAATAAAGATGAATGACAGAAATTTAGTGATAGAGAGTTATCAACAACGCCTCTTGACAGATAAATAGATATCTATAAAATAACAATATAGCATGAACATGAATGTGTATTAAGAAAGTCTAATCAGACATGATTTTATATTCACGATGTAACTTTATTTGGTGGAACTCGCAATTCTTTCGAGGAGCGAGTTTTGCGTAGTTAAATTTTCTCATAATTTTTATCTTTTCATAATAATATTATAATATTGCTCAATACCCGCTTCTCGAGAGCGGGCGTTTTGTTTCAAAGCGCAATGCACCTTGACGTTCGATAAAGGAGACGCACATGATGCAAGAGAGCGATTCGTTGAATGTGAATGTGGTTCCGGTGGGCGGCCGAATCAAATCTGCTGCAGTAGGGATCAATCACCTGTACAAGGAGGAAGACCTTGTTCGTCTGAATAACTCTTTGACGAAGTTACGTCATCACCCCCTACCCGAACTGCTCCAAGCGTTCTTCCCTGCTGACTCAGTTCGCCTAAAGCAGATGATGAAGGGCATTGGTTTCTATCGGCCGGTCCTAAAAACCGATCAGGGAATGGCCGGCAACTTCCTACCTTTTCGGGTTGATCTCGAGCTATCTCTAAGTGACCTTTCCCCGAAATATCTCTCCGATGAAGAAGGGATAGCAATCCCCGAAACGTGGTATCCTCACGATCCCGTACAAATCCGGTCAGTGCAGGAGGCCTTCTGGAAATTCAAGCTGTTTGAATGCGCGGAGGCGCTAGACCATATGCCGAAGCGGCTTGCGGAAAAAGGGAGAGAACCTTTTTTCTTCATCCGTCCGGCTTTGACCAACCCAGCAGTCGTGTTTGGGAAGGATATGGTCGATAAAGTTGTGGGGGCAGTTTGCAGTAACCTTGCCCATATCGCTGGCCGTGCCCGAATGTGGGAGCTGTCTCAATGCGGTGGAATCAGACCGATTAACCTAATCTACTGTCAGCCAGATGTCTACGTGTTACGAGATGGCACGGTCTGGATAGAAAAGATAAACTGCCCAGATGTCTGCTTCTTCCTCAAAGACCTCCAGAATCCGTACTCTCGAATCCTGCCAACTATTCAGGAAATTGTTGGATCGTTGACGAAGAGTGTCTGCCAAGCGATCGCCGAGCGCATTCCTCAAAAGTTCGTGTATCTCGTTACCCGA
>JACPHF010000077.1 GCA_016188735.1 Parcubacteria group bacterium
CCTTTTCTGTGGAGTTTCCGGTGGTACGAGATGGCAAAGCGGTGCGCCTCGTCCCGGATATGCATTAAAACATTGCGAAGCGCGAGCGACATAGAGCTCAAAAGTATAGAGGTTTTGCGGCCAGGCAGAAACAGCTCATTGTTTTGTTTCGCAAGGGCGCCTACTGCAAAGGATAATCCCTTGTATGGTTTGAGTGCTTTTAGAGCTGCCGTAAGCTGAGGTTTCCCCCCGTCAATGAGCATGAAATCGGGAGACGGCCATTCTGCATGCGACAACCGGCGCGAGACGAGTTCTTGCATCATGGCAAAGTCGTTCGGCTTGCCGTCAAGATGAATCTTGAACTTCCGGTATTCATTCTTGTCGGGCTTGCCGTTCACGAATACGACAAGAGACCCCGTTGTTTCTTTTCCCTGGATATTGGAGATGTCATACGCTTCCATGCGCACGATGTCGCGCGTTCCGCTGAGAATTGTTTTGAGTTCTTGCGCTGCGCTTTTGTAATCTCTTACAGGATTTTGCTCATGAACTTGTCTTTGGGAAAGCAGGCTGGTATGAGAGAATACGTTTTCCAGGGCGCGAATTCTGTCCCGCAGCTTGCCTGCGGCTTCATAGTGTTCAAGTAGAGACGCGCGGCCCATTTCCTTTTTCAGGTTTCTTAGAACAGAAGTGTTTTTGCCTTGCAATACGGCAACAAGATTGCGGATGTTTTTTTTGTACTGCTTTGCATCGGGAGCAGGGCCGGGGCACAAGCCAAGATGGCAGTACTGGCACAGGATTTTGGGATGGATTTTTGAGGTATAGTATGGAAAAACTTCCCGCAGGCTTCGCAAAACGAGCTTGATTGGTTTGCCCTCTGTGAACGGGCCAATGTAATTCAATCGTTTTGAGGGCTGATGTGTTAGGAATACGCGGGGCAGGTCTTCTTTGGTAATGGCGACATAAAAATAGTTTTTGTCGTCCCGCCACATCACGTTGTATTTGGGCTGTCGCTGTTTGATGAGCCGTGATTCCAACAAAAGAGCCTCAATCTCAGAACCGGTTTCCAGATACCCTATTTTTTGCACCCGATCTATGAACAGATTGTCTCTGTAGGAAGGTTCCTGAAAGTGATTTCTTATCCTGCTCCGCAGATTTGCGGCCTTTCCTATATATAACAACCCTTCCTTTCCAAAAAAGGCATACACTCCGGTTTCCCGGGGTATTTTTTCCAGGTTTTTTGCTTTGACGTATACGAATCCCATATATACAACCTAGACGTAGTTTCGTCGGTAATCAAGTTTAGCAATAGTTTGATGTATTTTACGATTGTTTAACAGAATTAGAAAAAGACCGACTTTCGTCGGTCCTGTTGGGGAGGGCGGATTTGAACCGCCGGCCTTGCTCCACAGAGGAGCACGCTCTACCAAGCTGAGCTACTCCCCATTGATGCGGAGACGCGTGTAAAAGATCTAATAAAGAACTGGACGAAGAGGAGGGGGTGTGGAGGCTGTCTGAGACTCCACCCCCTCCTCTCTTCGTCGCACCATGAAACCTGCGCGTTGCAGGTATCAGGCCGCCGTGATCGCGGTCACGATCCTGCGCATTGGGTGCTCCTCCTTCCCTGCGTACACAAGAGCGGCAAACTCTTGGTAACATTATCTTACTACAAAACGAATTATTGTCTACTAGATAAAAGAGAGACAAAATAGCATATCTTGCGGCATCTTGACATTCAGGGTACAATACAAAGCCTTTGAGCCGATCACGGGTTATGAAACAAGATATCATTCAAATTCGCGGCGCGCGGGTCCACAATCTCAAGAACGTTGACGTTGATATTCCCAAGAACAAGCTTGTGGTGATCACCGGGCTCTCGGGTTCCGGGAAGAGTTCGCTCGCGTTCGATACGCTCTATGCGGAAGGCCAGCGCAGGTACGTTGAGAGCCTGAGTGCTTACGCGCGCCAGTTCCTGGGCGTCATGGACAAGCCCGACGTGGACCGCATCGACGGCATCAGCCCCGCAATTTCCATTGATCAGAGAAAGGGCAGTCATAATCCGCGTTCCACGGTAGGCACCATCACGGAGATCTACGACTATCTCAGATTATTGTTTGCGAGAATCGGAGTTCCGCATTGTCCCAAGTGCGGAAAACAGGTGAAGCGCCAAAGCCCCAGCCAGATCACGGAACAGCTCAGTCGGTTTCAGCAGGGAAAAGAAATCATGATTTTGGGTCCTGCGGTGCGCGACAGGAAAGGAGAGCATCGGGGAACCCTGGAAGAAATCCAGCGCGGCGGATTCGTGAGGGTTCGCATAGACGGAATCGTATGGCGCATTGAAGAGGCGCTGGAAAAAGAACTGGACCGGAAAAAGAAACACACCATTGACGTGGTGGTGGATCGGCTGGTCATTGAAAAGGATTTGGATCGTTCCCGGCTCGCAGATTCGGTGGAGACCGCCCTTCGCCTCGGGAAAGGAGTCGTTGCAATAGCTCGGCAGGGGGTCGCGGACCTGGTATTTTCAGAGCGCTTTGCCTGCGAATCATGCGGCATCAGTCTGCCTGAGATCGAACCCCGCATTTTCTCTTTCAACAGCCCGTACGGCGCCTGCCCTTCCTGCCAGGGGCTGGGGGAAAAGCTCGAGGTTGATCCCAGCCTTGTCATTCCCAATCAGCGTCTTTCTATCGCGGAAGGAGCGATTTTCCCCTGGGCGCATGCTTCCCATAAGATTGGAAGGCAGGGGTTCTTTTGGTGGAAGCTGGAAGAGCTGGCAAAACGAGAAAAGTTTTCTCTCGAGGTTCCCGCAAAAGATCTGCCGAAAAAAGTCATTGACCTCGTGCTTCAGGGAAGCGGAGAATTTGAAGGCGTCATTCCCTGGCTTCAGCGCAGGTACCACGAAACCGATTCTGAGTACGCGAGAGAAGAAATCGAGCAGTACATGGTTGAGCGCACCTGCGAGGCCTGCAAAGGAAAGCGCCTGAAGCCGGAAGTGCTGAGTGTTCATGTGCGCGGGAAATCCATAGATGACGCGGTGCAGCTCAGCAGTGAGAAGGCGAGCGCGTTTTTCCGCGACCTTTCCTCTCAGATGTCCAGCCAGGAGAAATCGATTGCGCTTCCCATCGTAAAAGAGATTGGAAACCGCCTGCAGTTCCTCATGGACGTGGGCCTGGACTATCTCACCCTTTCCAGAAAGGCAGGCACGCTTTCCGGAGGAGAAGAGCAGCGCATCCGCCTGGCAACGCAGATCGGCTCCAAGCTCACCGGAGTGCTGTATATCCTAGACGAGCCCTCGATCGGCTTGCATGCGCGCGATCAGGCAAAGCTCATCGCAACCCTCAAGCAACTGAGAGATATCGGAAACAGCGTCCTGGTGGTGGAGCACGATCCCCAAACCATCAAGGCAGCCGACTGGGTCATTGACTGCGGTCCCGGAGCCGGGAAGCACGGAGGGAAAATCATGTTTCAGGGTACGCCCTTTCAGCTTTTAAAAAGCAAAACGCTTACCGGAGAATATCTTGCGGGGAAAAAGAAGGCGTATGTTCTTCCCGTAGATTCCAATGGCAAGAAGCAAAAATTCCTGGTTATCAAAAAGGCAAAAGAACATAATCTGAAAGACATTGACGTGCGCATTCCGCTCGAAAAGTTCGTATGCGTGACAGGAGTATCGGGATCCGGAAAGAGCACGCTCGTGAACGACATTCTCGCAAAATCCCTGCTCAAGAAGCTCTACCGGGCAAAAGAAGAGCCGGGGGCTCACGATAAAATAGAGGGTGCGGAGTTTCTTAATAAGGCGGCGCTCATTGACCAGTCGCCCATAGGCCGCACCCCGCGTTCCAATCCCGCCACGTATACAGGCGCATTCGACACCATTCGCGATCTGTTCGCCAAGACAAAAGAGGCCAAAATCAGAGGATACAAATTGGGCCGTTTCTCTTTCAACGTGAAGGGGGGAAGGTGCGAATCGTGCGAAGGCCAGGGGTTAAAAAAGATTGAAATGTACTTTCTGCCCGACGTCTACGTTGAATGCGAAGAATGCCAGGGCAAGCGGTACAACAGGGAAGTATTGGAGATCGAATACAAAGGAAAGAATATTTCCGATGTTCTGCGTTTCACCGTGGAAGAAGCGCTTGAGTTCTTCAAGAACATTCCGGCTCTCACCCAGAAACTGAAAACGCTCAACGACGTGGGATTGGGCTATGTTGAGGTTGGCCAGCCGGCTCCGTCTCTTTCGGGAGGAGAGGCTCAGCGGGTAAAGCTTGCCACCGAGCTTGCGAAGCGCGCCACCGGCAAAACGCTGTATATTTTAGACGAGCCCACCACGGGCCTGCATTTTGACGACGTGAAGAAGCTTCTCCACGTGCTCAGGGAATTGGTGGCAAAGGGAAACACGGTAGCGATCATTGAGCACAACCTGGACGTGATTTTGAGTTCCGACTGGGTAATCGATCTCGGGCCCGAGGGAGGAGATCGCGGGGGAACGATTGTCGCGGAAGGAACCCCCCGGGATATTATGAAAAGCAAAAAGAGCTACACCGGCCAGTGGCTTGCCCTGAGTAGGATCGAAGGGCTCAAGAGCCGTGCCTAAATCTCATTTAGGAAAAGAAAAGGGGCCGTAACTTCAGTGCGAAGTTCGTGCCCCAGATGGACTAACGATAGTCCTTGTAACTTACGAAGGTCCAGGATCCTTGCCAGTCGCTTCCGGCGGCTGAGAAGGGGGAACCGAACCAGTCGTAGAGGTTCATGAATGACCAGGCGTCAACTGGCCCAACGAATCCCAATGGGTCGGCGACGTAAATCGCCGTAACGGTTCCTCCATTGTCGGCTTCGTAGCCGTATGCAACCATGGCATGGTTGCCAGCCTGGCCGTAGAAGACGACCGGGGAACCGCTATTGAGGCGTCCGATCAGCTCGTAAAGAGCTGTCGTCCGGTCCCAGTAACTGTGGATCCGACCCTCGCCGCCGAAGTAACGCATGAGATGCGCATTGCCAGTCGGGTCGATACCTGGATCGCGTGTTACGTTCCCGCTCTTCCCGACCGCAAACATCGCTGCGAGCGACCAGGTCTCGACCTCGAAGGTCGACATAACCATGGTCGACGCGGCGGCGACGCAGTACGGCGTCAGTCCGTAGACCCACCCTTCCGGAGCCGGCTCGGAGAGCTGGCTAACGAAGCGGATGGGGAGAACCAGTCTCGATCCTCCTGAGGCGCTTGCTTCTTCGCTCTTTAGAGCGGAGAACGTTAGGGTCAGCGCGATCGCGAAGATGACGCTTAGGAACTTCATGTTCCCGCTCCTTTCTGTTTTTTGTCGGTTTGTCAGCCACAGGCAATGTTACGTGCTGTATTAATATAAGCATATTTATCTATTTTTGTCAAGTGCTCGTTGAGCGAGTTAACTAAGGGCAGTTTGTGGTTTGGGTGTCTTTGTATTCTCCAAGAACGCTGTTACATTGAGCCGTGTTGTCAATAAAAATATCTTTCGTTGTGTTGTTTGAAAAGCTTAGACCCTCAAGCAGCTGCGGGTAGCTGGCGCCAGAGAGTTTCATCCCAAAAGCGCTGTCTGAAAAACTTGAGTTTTTGATTGACGAAGAAGAGTTTTGCGCATAGAGCGCGGCTTCTTTCGCATGCCTTGAAGTCACGTTTTCTATCTCTAGCGAGGCGCTATCAAGAAAGATATTTCCTTGAAAGGCATTTCCGATTGTACTTCCGCTGTTTTCAACCACAACATACTTGAGAACAGAATTTGTACTTGGCGAAACAAAAGCAAGGGATTTCCAACAGCCCGGGCAAGGGGAAGCGGCAAACGAGGTAAACGTGATCTGATCTGCCGCCGTGCCCTGGGCATTAAGAGTACCCGCTATGGTAAAAAGAGTATTTTCCTGCATTTGTACAGTGACGCCC
>JACPHF010000078.1 GCA_016188735.1 Parcubacteria group bacterium
AATGAATGACTAAAGTCCAAAATCCAAATAAAGAGTTTGACATTTGGGTTTTGGATTTCATTTGGCATTTGTCATTTGAGCTTTGTCATTCCGCATTGAATGCAATGAGATGCGGCCAGTTCTTCCCTGCTAAAAGCGGTTTACAACCCGAAGGCCTTCATCCCGCACGCGGCGTCGCTCGATCAGGCTTTCGCCCATTGTCGAATATTCTCGACTGCTGCCACCCGTAGGTGTTGGGCCCGTGTCTCAGTGCCCACGTTGGGGAACGCGCTCTCACGCCCCCTACCCGTCATAGCCTTGGTGGGCCGTTACCCCACCAACAAGCTGATAGGCCGCAGGCCCTTCCCAAAACGGATTGCTCCTTTACCCTTCGGCCTTGCGGCTTCAGGGACCATCGGGTATTAGTTCGCCTTTCGGCGAATTATCCCCGTTTTTGGGGTAGGTACCTACGTGTTCCTAACTCGTCTGCCACTACCCGCCTAAATTTTTGCTTGCGCAAAAACTTTGGCGGACCGTTCGACTTACATGCCTTATCCACGCCGCCAGCGTTCATCCTGAGCTAGGATCAAACTCTCTTAAGAAACCCCTCTCCGCCAACTGGCGGATCGGGGTAAAAATCGGAACAACTCTCAGGAATCAACTCTGGTCTCAATCATACGTATGCGGTTATCAAGAAACTTTCCCTTTCTCCCCCTATCACCCAAAACAAATCCCGAAGATATTCAATCGTCTAAATACCTTCGGGAGCTGTCTTTAAAAAGAACGTTGTACCAGACCCTTACATAGTGGGTGTTGTCATGGTAGCTAAACAGAAAATACTTGTCAAGATTGAGCGTGAGCCGATGGTCGGATTCGAACCGACGACCTACTCTTTACAAAAGAGTTGCTCTACCGCTGAGCTACATCGGCTTAAAGCATTGGGTACAATCTCAATCTTCTTCCTCGTTCTTTTCTCCCCCATCTTTCTTCTTTTTCAGCTGGCCCCAGTAATCTTCAGAAAAATTCTTCTGCTCCCGAGGGGTTTTTGTCTGATTCTTTTCTTGCGTGCGCACGCGCAGGCGCTCCAGCCACGTGCTGACAAGGTGCTCTGAACGCAACATGAAAACTCTGGTTTTGGAAAGGATGCGGTGAAGGAGTTTTTCGGGATGATTATTCTGGGCCACCGATGAGCGTTGCAAAGAAGCCAGCAATTCTTTCACAACATCTCTCCAACCACTACTGCCTTGGGAAACTGCGGCTTCCCTCAACGCGGGAAGCTTCTTTGCCACGATAAACGCGATCCCCCCAAGACTGCAGAGCCACGCGATGAAAACAAGAAAGAAAGAAATCATGGGTTACAGTTCAAACCGTACGAATCGCTCCACGACGATATTTTCCCCGAGCTTTGCGATCATTTCTTCCGTAAGGTTCCGTATGGTTCTTGAAGTATCGCGCACGTACTGCTGATCCAAAAGAGAGGAAACATCTTCGGGATCCATAGAGACCACCTGGAGCGCGAGTTCGTGGCAGAGGTTCTTAACATCAGCCGAGCGGCTCACAAAATCGGTTTCGCAGCGCACCTGAATCATTGCCCCGACCTTGCCGGTGGCATGCACGTAGGCTTCCACCAAGCCTTCCTTTGCTTCCCGTTTCTGCTTGCGCGAAGCCACTTCCCTGCCCCATGCCCGAAGCAGTTCTTTTGCTTTTACCATGTCTCCTTTGGCCTGCTCAAGGGCCTTCTTGCATTCTCCGACAGAAATGCCGGTTTCTTCTCTCAGCTGCTTGATGAGATCAATGGATACCATTTTTGTTATGCCGTTGGTGTCGCGGCAGAAAGAGCTTGCTGCACCTTGGAGAGAATATATTGCACGGAACTTGAGGCATCGTTGTTCGCGGGGATCGGATAGTCCACAGATTTGGGATCGTTGTTCGTGTCCACGATGGCCACCACGGGAACGCCGAGCTTTTTCGCTTCGCGGACCGCAATCTCATTCTCGTCCAGATCGCACACGAATACCACCGCGGGTGGCCCGGTAAGCTGCTTGATGCCCCCGAATTTCTCTTCAAGGGATTCCATGCGATTCAGCAATTCGGCTTGTTCTTTTTTCGTATACTTCTGCCAGTCTCCCCGCTCCCTGGCGATTCCCAGTTCTTTCAGTTCGTCCAGGCGCTTTTGGGTCATGTCGAAATTCGTGAGCGTGCCTCCAATCCACCGCTCTGCCACAAACGGGCAGCCCACCGCAAGGGCGGTTTCTTTCACGATTCCCCGCAAGGATGTCCTTGTTCCCACCATGAGAATGACTTTGTTTTCCTCGCGGCATTTCCTGAGAAACCCAAGGGCTTCGTCAAGCTTGAGCTGCGTAAACTTCATGTCTATGACATGGATGGTGTTCCTCATTGCGGAGATGTACGGCTTCATGTTGGGATGGGTTTTTGAGGTCTTGTGGCCGAAATGCAAACCCGCCCGCATCATTTCCTCAATGACAGGATCCACCTTCAACTCTGCTGGTTTTGTCTCGATTGCCATGTAATCTCCTATACTACAAAACAAAAAATGAATCAAGGTCTCCTAAGAAATTTGATTGGTGAAATGGTATGTGCTAGAATGCCGATATGAAAAAAGAAGGTCACCCATCATACTACCCAAAGGCAAAGATCAAATGCTCGTGCGGCAACGTATTTGAGCTTGGCTCAACAAGGGAAACCATTGATGTTGAAACATGCTCCGCCTGCCATCCGTTCTATACGGGACGCGAGAGATCGGGAGAGCGCGTTGGCCAAATCCAGAAATTCAAAAAACGCCTTGCAGCAAAACGTTCATAAATGGATCTGACAAGCTTCAGAAAAGAGTATCAGGAGGTCCTTGATAAACTCAGCGGGCCCGATGTTGTTTCGGAGCACCAGAAGTTTAGGGAACTTGCCAAGCGCAAAGCCCAATTGGAAAAAATCATCAAGAAAGCAGAAGAGGCTGAGTCTGTCGCAGAACGCATTGAAGAAAACAAGCAGATCATAACCTCTCAGGAACACAGGGATCTCGCGGTGCTTGCCGAGCAGGAACTCCAGAATCTCGTACTGCAGCATACGGAACTCCAGAAAGAACTGGAGAATCTTCTGCATGCGAAAGAAGAACGCGGGGCGGTGATCATGGAAATCAGGCCCGGAACCGGAGGCGACGAGGCCACCCTGTTCGCGGCCGATCTCTTGCGCATGTACACCAGATTTGCAGAACGCAAAAACTGGAACGTCAAACTGCTTGCCAGAAATGACACGGGGCTCGGCGGCGTGAAAGACGCGGCCCTGGAAATTGAAGGCGACGGGGCGTTTGCGGCGCTGCGAAACGAAGCCGGGGTGCACCGCGTCCAAAGAATTCCGGCAACCGAAAAAGCGGGAAGGGTGCATACCTCAACGGCATCGATAGCGATACTGCAGAAACCAGAAGCGGGAGAAGTTGCCTTGCGACCGGATGACCTGGAGATTGATTTTTACCGATCTTCGGGAGCCGGAGGACAAAACGTGAACAAGCGGGAAACCGCGGTGCGCGTCACGCACAAGCCAACCGGCATCGTGGTCACCTCTCAGACGGCCCGCACGCAGCCGGAAAACAGGGAGTATGCGCTTTCCCTGCTCGCAGCCAAAGTCTTGGAAAAACAGCGCCAGGAAAAAACAGGCGACATCGCCCAAAATAGACGGGAACAAATCGGAAAAGCGATGAGGGCCGAAAAAATCCGAACCTATAACTTTCCCCAGGACCGGCTTACCGACCACAGAATCAAAAAAACCTGGCATAATCTGGAAAAGATCATGGCGGGCAATCTCGATCCCATCATTGAAACTTTCTCCTCACAAGAGAGCGCTTAGCCGAAGCGAAGTTCGGGAAGGCCGTGGGTTTGGCGGACGGAGCGGAGGCAAGCGCTCTCTGCTCTCTAGTGTAAAGCGAGGTCTTTTGTGTCGGATTCTAAGGCAAGGGTCTTGATATCGTCTTCGTATTGAGAGGCGATGGCAAGCACCGATTTCCCATAAAACTCTTCATACCTGGTCCATGTGGAACCCGA
>JACPHF010000012.1 GCA_016188735.1 Parcubacteria group bacterium
GTGATCTCGCCATTCAAGACAACTCAGGACGGCCAATCACCAGGATGCATCAGGTCAGAGAGGCTACCCGCTACAACTACTGGAAGAACTGTGTCTGGTTCATAGTGACGATCCAGCTCGCCGACGTCCTGCAGTTCGGTGGGAGGGAATGGTACAACCGTTTCCTCTACCACGTGCGTAGGGACAAGCACGTGTGGCTTCTTCCGATCATCGAAGTCGGCTACGCGGCCTACAAGACGCACACAGAGCCTTCTTCTTCCACTGCGTAACTTCACCGCAACTCGCGAAAACCTGTTACGTCTGGCTCCGGCCTGGTTGTGCAAACTGTACAATCGGGTCGGAGTCCTTTTCTTTTACAACATAAAATTGCGTGGCAACCACGCAGATGTTAGACACTCAATGTCTAACAGGTCCCTACATATATTTTACCTTATGGGTGTTGCAAAGATACTGAACCATTACGGAAGAGTTGACGCTAAAGCCGTATGCCTGTACCATGGAACCATGCTCCAACGAGCAGTATTGCAGATTGCGGGAGCCTTTGCGGGACTGTGGGTCGCATCGCGCTTCCTGGAAAATGTTTCGTTTACGGGATCTCTCTTTGTTCTTGGGCAGGCGGCTGTCGTGCTCGGGGTGGCGAACGCCTTCCTCAAGCCCGTATTGAACCTTTTGACATTACCCATACGCATACTCACGCTGGGACTCTCGAGCTTAATTATCAACGTGGCATTCGTGTGGCTGCTGGACATTCTATTTCCCGAACTCGTCATTGCAGGCATCGTGCCGCTTCTGGAAACCACGGTTATCGTGTGGATACTCTCCACCATTCTCTCTGTTTCGAAACGATGAATACAAAAACTCTTCTTACCATAGCTGAAATCGTTGTGGCCATATGCGCCATCGCGCTGATCTTGCTTCAGCAGCGGGGCACCGCTCTCGGAAGCGCCTTTGGCGGAGGAGAGGGAACTTCATATGCCACGAGGAGGGGTATCCAAAAATACCTCTTGTGGGGCACCATCGTCTTTCTTGCGCTGTTCATTGCGTTAGCGCTCCTGAACGTCGCAATCTGAGCCGCCATACGTTTTTACGTTTTAAAATTACTCATGCAACTTCCCCCGTTTATTCAGTGGAAAGAATTCCCACGGGTTCTTTCCGGAAAAGAAAAATTGATCTTCCTCCTGTTGGCGTCGGTCTTCCTGTTCTCGTCATTCTCTCTCTGGCGCATGTTTCTCAACAGATTCACCGAGGTAATACCTGCTTCCGGAGGAGCCATTATGGAGGGCGTCGTAGGATCCCCCAGATTCATCAATCCCTTGTATGCGGACACCAGAGATGCCGACCGTGACCTTGCGGAACTCGTGTTCTCCGGCCTCTTCACGTATGACTCAACGGGAAACTTTATCCCCGATCTTGCCCAGAATTACCAGGTGCTCGAAAAGGGAAAGATCGTTGAAATACAGCTGAAAGAAGGCGTGCTCTGGCACGACGGAAAGCCGTTCGGGGCAGATGACGTCGTCTTCACGGTGCGGACCCTTCAGAATCCCAGCGTCAAGAGCCCGGTGCGGGCGAACTGGGCAGGGGTTGAGGTGGAAAAGATTTCCGACCTGAGAATACGCTTTACGCTGAGAGAGCCGTATGCCGCCTTCATGGAAAAACTTACGCTGAAGATCATCCCCGCCCACATCTGGCAGGAGATTCCGGTTGAGCAAATCGCACTTTCCTCGCTCAACCTCCAGCCCATAGGCACGGGGCCCTTTCGCGTGGAGAAAACAATCCAGGACAGCGGAGGATTGGTGAAAGAAATGCGGCTCAAGGTATTTTCCAAATACATTAACAAAAAGCCGTTTATATCTTCTCTTACGTTCAAATTCTTTGAGAACGAGGAGAAAATGCTCGCAGCGGCCCGGAGCGGGCAGATTGAAAGCTTTCCCGTGTCGTCCCCCAATGCCGCAAAATACGCGGGACTCGGGGAGCGCATAGAACAATTCTCTCTGCCCCGGGCCTTCGGCGTATTCTTCAATCTTGCCTCCCCGAAGCAAACATTTCAGGAACGGTCCGTGAGGCAGGCGCTTAGCCTTGCCATAGATCGGCAAAACCTCGTGCAAACCCTTGCCCCAGACGCGGAAGCGGTGTCTTCTCCGCTGCTTCCCGAGTTTTTCGGATTCGATTCTCCCGCTCTTGTGCCAACAGACAAGGCGGCAGCAAAAACCCTTCTCAAACAAGCGGGATTCCGGGAGATCGACGGCAAGCTCTACAAGCCGGAGAAAGCAACGGGTGAATTCCGCTCCAATCTCAGACGAGGAAGCCAAAACCAGGAAGTGCGGCTCCTGCAGCAGTGCCTTGCCGACCAGCCAGGAATCTACCCCGAAGGAACGATAAACGGCGTATTCGGACCTTCTACTCAACAAGCGGTCATCCGGTTCCAGGAAAAGTACGCCCAGGAAATCCTTGCTCCTTCGAACCTCACCAAAGGAAACGGAGAAGTGAGGGCCGGAACGCGCGCAAAGCTCAACGAGATCTGTTTCCCTCAAACCGGAGACGAATCCTTCAGCATCACGCTCACTACGGCGGCGCAGCCAACGCTTCAAAAAGTTGCCGCGTTCGTACAGGAAGAGTGGCAGCGGCTTGGCGTGACGGTGACCGTCAATACGGTATCTCCGGAGGAAATGGGAATGAACGTCATCAAGCCAAGGAACTACGAGGCGCTCCTGTTCGGAGAAGCCCTCGGCATCGTGCCAGACCCTTTGCCCTTCTGGCATTCTTCCCAGGTCGCAGATCCCGGTCTGAACATAGCCGGCTACGAGAACAAGCAGGCAGACGCTTTGCTGGAAAAAATCAGAAAGGAAACTGATGCGGCACAACGCAATCAGATTATGAAACAGCTTCAAGACGTATTGCTCGCAGACGCGCCCGCGATAACCCTATACGACCTAAAGTACTCTTATGTGGTGCCCGAACGCCTCAAGGGCATTGAGGGGCATAAGATAGCGGATCCTTCACAACGCTTTGCGAATGTGGGAGATTGGTATATAAAGACGGGACGGAAGTGGAAATTCTTTTAGCAATCTGGGCGAGTGGCGGAACTGGCAGACGCGCTAGCTTCAGGAGCTAGTGGCCGCAAGGTCGTGGAGGTTCAAATCCTCTCTCGCCCACTATCGCATTCGTATAACCATAATTACAATTCAGATATGATGACAACAAAATCTCAGCAAGCATTGCGTCTCATCCCTCTTGGAGGGCTTGGTGAAGTTGGCCGAAACATGATGCTCATAGAATGCCAGGAAGAAATCCTCATCATTGACATGGGGTTCCGCATGCCGGAAGAAGACATGCCGGGCATCGACTACATCATTCCCAACATCTCCTACCTCAAGGGAAAGGAGAAGAAGATCCTGGGGCTGCTGGTCACGCACGGCCACTATGACCCCATGGGAGCCGTCCCATATTTCATCGGACAGCTCGGCAATCCCCCGATCTACGCGGGAGGCATGGCCAAGGCAATCATTCTCAGGCGACAGGAGGATTTCTCAAACCAGCCCAAGCTCCGCATCATTGACGTGAAAGACGGAAGCAGGTTCTCCATGGGATGCTTTTCCGTGGAAGCGTTCCGCCAGAACCACAACATCCCGGACAACTTCGGATACGTCATCAAGACCCCCATTGGAAACATCGTCCACACCTCGGACTTCAAGTTTGATTCAGCTCCGGTCAACGACCTCCCTACTGATTTTAAGCGCCTCGAGTCTATCGGGGATGAAGGAGTTCTCTTGCTCATGACAGACTCCACGAACGCGGAAGAACCCGGCCATTCGCTCTCGGAAAAGAAAATCATGGAAAACCTTGACGATCTTTTCAAAAACGCCAAGGGGCGGATCATTACGGCAACCTTCGCTTCCCTGCTCAACCGCATCCAGCAGATTATCACGCTGTCTGAGAAATACGGCAGAAAAGTGAGTCCCGAAGGGTTCTCCATGAAGACGAACATCGAGATATCAAAGCAGCTTGGATACCTGAAGGCCCGCAAAGGAACCATTCTCTCCACGAGAGAGGTGCTCAAATACCCCGACTCCAAGATCACCATTTTAGCGACCGGAGCGCAGGGAGAAGAACGTGCGGTGCTCATGCGAATCATCAACCGAGAGCATCCGCTGCTGCGCATCCAGAAGGGAGATACGGTCATTTTCTCTTCCTCGATCATTCCGGGAAACGAACGCACCGTGCAATACGTAAAAGATAATCTGTATCGCCAGGGAGCGAACGTATATAACTACAAAATGATGGATATTCACGCTTCCGGGCACGCAAATCAGGACGAGCTGAAAGAACTCATGTCTCTCATGAAACCCAAGTTTCTGCTGCCCGTGCACGGACAGTTTTCCATGCTCGTGAATCACGCGAGGCTTGCGTTGGAAGCCGGCATTGCCCATAAGAACATCGCGGTAATTGAAAACGGCCAGATTCTGAACGTTACCCATGCCGGCATTTCGATTGACAAGAAAACGGTTCCCGCAAACTATATCATGGTGGACGGTCTGGGAGTCGGAGACGTGGGAGAGGTTGTGCTCCGCGACCGCCAGAGCCTGGCGAAAGACGGCATGTTCGTCATCGTCGCGGTGGTGGACCGGCAGACGGGACGCGTCAAGGGTTCCCCCGACATCATTTCGCGCGGATTCATCTACCTGCGGGAATCGGGAGATCTTTTGCATCAGGTGCGCAGGCGGGTCGTCGAAATCGTAAACCAGTCTTCGGGGGGCGGAGGAGCAGTGAACTGGGTATACGTGCGGGACAACGTGAAAAACAAGGTGGGAGAATTCCTCTTTACCAAGACCCAGCGAAGACCCATGGTCCTTCCGGTCATCATAGAGGTCTAGAGCCATGCATATGAGAATCGTAAGCGGCATTCAGCCAACAGGGAAATACCATATCGGGAACTATCTGGGAGCAATCAAGCACTGGATTAAACTTCAGGAAGAACACGAGTGCTTCTTTTTCGTTGCGGATTTGCACGCCATTACCATTCCCCAAGATCCGAAAGAACTCAAAAAGGCCGTGTTTGAAAAGGTGGCCGAACTCGCGGCGTTGGGGCTGAGTTCCGAACGCTGCTGCCTGTTCGTCCAGTCTCACATCCAGGAAGCTCCGGAACTCGCCTGGATATTCAGCACCATCATTCCCATAGGGGAACTGGAACGCATGACGCAGTACAAAGACAAGAAAAACAAGACAAAAGAAGCCGCCAATGCCGGACTCTTCCTTTACCCGGCTCTTATGGCTGCCGACATTCTTCTGTACAA
>JACPHF010000016.1 GCA_016188735.1 Parcubacteria group bacterium
CTCGAACGCTTTGAGCCGGCTGCGGCCTTGAGGGCCGCGACCGTCGCAGGGTCGGCGAGCTCGCTGATCGACGAGCCGCCGTTTCCCTCGACGTGGACGGCCTCCGGGCCAGCGGGAGCCTCCTCCGTAGAGGGGCTCTCGCCGGCATCGCCGGCGGAGTCGTCCGGGTCAGGCTCCGGCTCCTGCCGGGGCTTCCGCTCCGCCTTGGGCTTGGTCTCCCCCTCCTTCTTCCTGGGAGAAGACTTGTGGCGGTCCAGATGCCCCTGGAAGCGGGACGAGCCACCCGCTCGCTCACGGATGCTGTTGTGCGGCTCGCTACCAGTCCCATGGAGAAGCTGGTGCCGAGCAACCTTCGCGGCAAGCCCCTCCTTCAACTGCTTTACCGAGCTGAAGGAGCTCGTCGGGGAGATCTCGTCGAAGAGCCAGACGAGCTGGGTCTTCTCCTCCTCGGAGAAAACCATCCCGTAGAAGTAGTTCTTGTATCCAGGGTTCTCCTGGAAGAACCACTTGTTGAGGATGAACGCTCGCCCCTCGTCCGTGAGTGGGCTCCCGAGCGAGGAAGTCTCCGGGAGCTCGGTCTGCGGCCCGAACGAGATCTTCGGCGACTGCATCAGCCGCCGAATGGTCTCGATCTGCCCCTCTTGACGCCTCCGCTCCGTCTCCTCGGCCTCGGCCAGAGAGATGAAGCTCGCCTCCTCGAGGGGTGGCTGGCCTCCGAGCCCGGACCAAAGCGAGACGATCTCGTCCCGCTCCTCGGCCGCCACCGGCCTCTCAATGAGCCACCGAAGCGACTCATTGTTTCGATGGAATCTCCGCCGGAGAACGAAAAGTCCGTCCTTGGGAGCGGGGCTTCCGAGTGCGGAGACGCCGGGCTTGATTTCGGTGACGCTCTCGAGCGCCGCCTTGATCTCGTCGAGACGCGCCCGTGCCTCGGTGAGCTCAGCCTGCTTCCCGGCGGCGAGCTCCTCCTGGAGCTTCTGCCAACCGGGGTTCTGCATGAAGGATGGGGTCTTGTTGTCGCTCATGGCGACACCTCCTTAAAGATACGGTTCGGACCGCAAGGATCCGGCCCTTGGACGTCTACTCGCCAAGAGCGAGCTGAAGATTAAAATACTTAATCTCCAATTCGCTCTCGGCAAGTATTTTGCGGAGTGAAGAATCATTTCCCCTCACCTGAATCCATAATTTCTTATTCTGAACTCAAGTGAAGGTAATTCGAAAATTTGTGTTCTCCTCTGGGATAGAATAAAATAGTAGAATTACCATGAAAAAAATCCGTTACAACATTATTCTGCATCAAGAACCTGAAGGCGGCTTTACGGTATTTGTGCCCGCGCTTCCCGGCTGTATTACCTATGGCAGGACTCTTCACGAAGCCCAGCGCATGGCCGCTGATGCCATTCGCGCTTATGTGGCGAGTCTTCGGAAACATCGCGAACCAATTCCTTCTGACGAAGCGAGTTTTATCGGTACTGTAGAGCTCGCGGAGCCTGCAGGGAAACGCATCACGGCGCATGCCTAGCCTGCAGGGAAACGCATCACGGCGCATGCCTAAACTTCCGCGCCTTACGCCGCGAAAAGTTATTGCCATTCTAAAGAAACACGGCTTCCAGCTGGATCATACCACTGGGAGCCATTATGTTTTCTTCAACCCCGAAACCAAAAGACGCGTCATTGTTGCGTACCACACTAAAGACCTTCCTCCCGGCACCCTCTACTCCATCATTAAACAGGCGGGGATTCCGCTTAAAGATCTCTAAATTTTCAAACTGCTTTCGGTGCTGTCAACATTCCAACATTCTGACTTGCCCGCCTCTGGAGGGAGAATGTTGGAATGTTTTTCTGATCCCCGATTCAGGACCAGATTTTTGATTTCGGCTGATTCGAAATCAAAAATCTGGTTCGTTAATTTGAGGTTGATGGGCGGCGCGCTGTGAGGGCGCGCCGCCACATCGGGTGGGGACTTTAGCCTTCCCCGCGCCAGCCCGCGGGGTATCTGGGGGCAGCCACCCTTGGGGTGGCCGATATAGGGGGTCCCGTACCCCGAATCGGTCGCCCCCGATTGGGCGCATGGGGTTGTTCACATGGTCGCAATAGAAGCGGACCACGGGCGGGTTGTAGTCCCGCCACTCCCAGTGCCCCCGGTGGGAGACGAGCCCCTCTACATACGCCTTTGCGCGCTTGCGCGCGCAGACGATGTAGTCATGATCACCGTGCGTCAACACGATGATCGCGACCTCCGCCCCGGGACAGGAGCTCGAAATCGGGAACTCGGATTCACTCCATCCGAATTCCCCGGCCGCGAGCCGGCCGCCCAAAGCCCGTAGACCTGGGACGACCACCTCTTGTTTTGTCTTACCTGTCACTTTACTCCTCCTTGGCCGCGCATCCGCGGCCAGTTGAATTCCCCGGCAGACCTATTCTGCCGAGAAAACGAGGGACGAAAATATAACGATATTGTAAGTCGTTTAATTCATCCGCCGTTTTCTCGGCAGAAATTTCAGCCAATCTAAAGCTGTGAAAGGTACAGTTCGGTGGTCTTATCTTCGGACCACCCAGCACATATTTTAGTGAAAATATGTGCTGGGTAATTCGAAAATTTGTGTTCTCTACCTCATTAAGTTAAGCTGATGCTATATGGCTACGACTATCACTGTTACTTTACCTAAAAAAGAGAAAGAGCGATTAGAGCGCTTGGCATTACGGTACGGTCTCTCGCTGACTGAATTTTCGCGCCGTCTTCTGGAGGAAATCAGCTCTCAAATCCCAGAGGAGTCGTTCAGAGATTACAAAAATCCTAAAGAGCTACGGGCTTCTTTCGAGCGAGCGATTCGTGATTGGAGAGCGGGACGTGTTCGCACGAAGTTATGAAGATCGTTTATGCCGAGGAGTTCTGGAGACAGTTCAGAAAACTTCCTCCAGAAATCCGACGCCTTTATCGACGCCAGGAAAATCTCTTTAAGAAGAACTGGCACGACCCACGGCTCCACATAAGAAAGCTGACTGATCACCCTTTGCCTTTTTCTTTCCGTATCACTCGTGGTTATCGAGTGCTTTTTACTTTTGTTGATACCGAAACTGCTCTATTCGCGACCATCGGTCACCGAAAAGATGTTTATCGGTGATTTTAAATTTTCAAACAGCTTTCTGTTTCGCTTGTCTTTCGGACCAGATTTTTGATTTCGTATTCCCGAAACCAAAAATCTGATTCAAAAACATGGGTGAGGATGCCGCGCAGCTGTGAAAGCTGCGCGGCATCAAGCGGAGGGGCGGGTGGCTGGACCCGCCCCGGTGGGAGGCGCAGCTGCGGTGACACGCACCGCGCCTCCCGGAAGGTGCTAGTTCCCCGTGCCAGCCATGGGACGTTAGACGTCCCCGCGGGGTTGAAGCTAGGGCCTCCTCCGGCGAGCCGGGGAGGAAGCCTCCTCATCAGCCTTGGCCGCAGCCAGGACAGCCTCGTAGGCTGTCCGGGCGGCGAGGAACTCCGCCGCAGTGTCGGGATGCAGCGGCTCGCGCCGCTGCAGGAGCTCCTCGAGCTCCTCCTCCGGGACCCCGACGTCCCGGAGGGCCGCCGCCCCGGCGCCGAGGTCGGCGCCGGGCAGCTCGGTCCCCGCAAGGAGACAGAGCGCCACGTCCCGGCCGGAGCCGGGGTCGAACGGCTCCGCATCGACCCGGTCGATGCGGAACTGCCACCCCTCGTGGTGGAAGTAAGTGTAGTCGCCCACCTCGAGGATGGTCCGGCCCGTACAGGTGGTATGGCGGACCGGTGTCCGCCACCCGCGCCCGTGGAGGGCGCAGATGTCCACCACCGGGGAGACCGGCGCCGGCAGCAGGTCAGGGAGAGTGTTCTCCTCCTCGACCCGCTTGTTCACCCGGTCCCCGTACGCCCAGAGGATCTCCTCTGGGGTGGGGATCGGGGCCGGCTCGCCCTGCCGGTTCCTCAGCCGCGTGTGCGGCCGCCCCGGCAAGACGAGCTCCTCGGAATACTCGTCGAGCTCGCCAAGCTGCTCGTCTGTGAGGACGGCAGCATGGGCGAGGAGGCGCCGGGCGTACTCGAACCGCCGCAGCGCCTCGGTGAGGCCCCTGATTCTCAATATTACTTCGAAGTTCATTACTCCTCCTTCTGCCCGGCTTTCGACCGGACGAACACGATTTAGGGTGTGGCGGAACGCCAAACACCCTTACTGCCATGCGCTCTGAAGCGCGTCTGTACTCTCGGAGTTCTTTCGCGCTCAAGTGCGCATCATCAGGAGCAAATCTCCTGCCGAGAGCGAGCTGTCATCAAAATTAACTTATGAACTTGCGAACTTATCAACTTATGAACTTTGATGCCAATTCGCTCTCGGCAGATTTTTATGAAAAGAACTTTCTTCTGATCTTTCGGATCAGATCTCCGACTTCGACTATTTCAAAATCGGGGATTTGACTCGAAACTTGTTTTCTTCACTTCATTCAGTTAAAATTCTTTCATATGTCTACAAAACTCATTGAACAAAAACAACAGAAAGATGTGCTCAAGAAAATTCTTGAAGAGCTCCGCCGCCTACGTCGAGAAATCGCTGGACTTTACCCCCAAGAAGACCTTGATGAGTACGCTCACCCAGAACGCATCAAGCGCTCTTACCAGAAAGCCTTGAGGCAGTACCCGCCTCGTTCTGCATGAAGATTGTTCGGACAGACGATTTTGATCGCGCTTTCGCAAAACTTCCCAGTCATATCAAACGTCTCTACCAAATTCAAGAGGAACGTTTCGTGGAGGACTGGCGTGATCCGCGTCTTCACATAAAGAAAGTTCGGACTCTTGCTTATGCGTTCTCGTTTCGCATCACCAGGAACTATCGGGTCTTTTTCTATTTTCAGAACTCAGATACAGCAATCTTTTTCGATGTCGGTCACCGAAAAGATGTTTATCGGTGATTTTAAATTTTCAAACTGCTTTCAGCACTATTACAACATTCCAACATTCTGACTTGCCCGCCTCTGGAGGGAGAATGTTGGAATGTTTTCTGATCCCCGATTCAGAACCAGAT
>JACPHF010000015.1 GCA_016188735.1 Parcubacteria group bacterium
AATCGATAACAAACTATTCCAACTATGAGAACTATTATTATTGTAATAGCATTTGCATCCATATAAAACTCGCTTTAAGAATCTTAGTCATGCGTCTCGGTCACCTGACTTAGCATATGACGGCTGCGGGACTAGGATTCGAACCTAGATGAACGGATTCAGAGTCCGCTATCCTACCATTAGATGATCCCGCAAAGTAGTTCGTTTTTCTCCTTCAATACAGGAGAATTATACCTCCAAATACTTGCGCATTGCAATGGCGCTAGAGAGAATGCCCAGGCCAATGCCCACAAGAAGCTGGAGAGAGATGATGATCAGGATGTTTGAGAAGAAATATCCCGACAGGCTGAATCCCGGCAGCAGACGTTCCACGAACCCGCTTACGAGGAACACCGGCGCGATAAACAGGAGGGTGGTGATGAAGCTTGCGATCACGCCGACCAAGGCTCCATGCATAAAGAAGGGGCCGCGGATGAATGCGTTCGGCGCTCCCACCAGGCGCATCACCTCAATCTCTTTTCTCGCGTGGTACATGGCGAGCTTCGTGGTGTTAAAGGCCACGAGCACAACCGCTATTCCGAGCACGAGCACCACGAGGAATCCGATTGTCTGAATGCCTGCCGTAAGGGCTCCGATCTTCTCGATCACGGGCTGCCTGTCCCGGTAGTCGATCTTCTCAATGATTGGGGCAAAATCCTCCTTATTCTGCAGAAAATCCACCACCTTTGCGTAGTCCCCCTGCTTCCATGTGCGGATATTCAAAGAAGCCAGCAAGGGATTTGTTCCCACTTCCTGGAGAGAGGATAAGATGAGGGGATCGTTCTGGTTGGTTTCGGTGAATTTCTTGAGAGCGTCTTCCTGGGACACGTATTTCACGTCCCGGATCTCGGGAAGCCCAATGAGCTGGGTCTGCACGTCCAGAATGCTTTGCTCTGGGGTTTCTTTGACAAAATACGCGCTCACGTCAACGCGGCTTTCCAGGGCAAGCACTAAGAATGTTGTGGCTCCGCGCACCAGGAACAAGGCCGTCGCTCCCGAAAGCGTAAACACCATGATGAACAGCAGGGCGGCAGAAGAGCCCTTGTCTCTCAGAAAACTTTGGTACCCGTAGCGCGCAATGCGTTTTAGCGAAACGAAGAACATGGAATATTAAATGACGAATCTTCCTTTTTTCTCATCCCGCACAAGACGGCCCTGATCGAGCGAAAGCACGCGTTTTCCCAGCCGGTTGATCACTTCCTTGTTGTGCGTAGCCAGAACGATGGTTGTTCCAAGCTCGTTAATCTTCAGCAGCAGATTAATGATATCTCTCGTATGATAGGGATCCAAATTGCCGGTCGGCTCATCGGCGAGGATAATGCTGGGGCGGTGAATCAGGGCGCGGGCTATGGCGACCCGTTGCTTCTCGCCTCCGGAAAGCTGATCTGGAAAATGATCCGACCGGTCGCTCAGCCCCACGATGCGCAGAACCTCGGTAACGTCGCGGGCGATCTCTTCTTCTTCTGCTCCCATGACCTCCATGACATAGGCAATGTTTTCGTATGCGGTCTTGTGGGGCAGAAGCCGGTAATTCTGAAACACCATGCCGATCTTCCGCCTGAAATCGGGCAGGCGGGAGGAAGAAATCTCCCCTATATTCCCTCCATCTACCAGAACGCGCCCGGAACTGGGCTTTTCTTCCGCAAGCAGGAGTTTGAGCATGGTTGTTTTCCCCGCTCCGGATTTTCCAACGAAAGACACAAACTCTCCCTGATCGATGACAAAGGAAATATCTTCCAGCGCGACCGAGCCCGGAGGATACACCTTGCTTACCCGTTCAAAAGCAATGTCCATTGTTTCCATTATGACAGACGAAGCTCTGCTTCCACAAATGCGTCCAGGTCTCCGTTCAGCACGGCCTGAGTATCCGAGGTTTCAACGCCGGTTCTCATGTCTTTTATCATCTGGTACGGATGCAATACGTACGATCTGATCTGACTCCCCCACTCGATACTAGATTTCTGACCCTTGAGTTTTGCCAATTCCCCCTGGCGTTCTTGTTCTTTCAGCGCGTAGAGCTTGCCCACAAGCATGTCCATCGCCTTCTGCCGGTTCTCCTGCTGGGTCCGCTGCGTCTGGCAGGCTACGACGATGCCCGTTGAAAAATGCGTGACGCGCACCGCGGTCTCTCGCTTGTTCACGTTCTGGCCTCCGGGCCCCGAAGAGCGAAACACGTCTACGCGAATCTCTTCCGGCTTCACGATGATGTCCTGCTCCGCCCCTTGGACAATTCTGGGAATCACTTCCACCGCGGCAAAGGACGTATGCCGCAAAGCCTGAGAAGAAAACGGGGATATGCGCACCAGCCGATGAACTCCGCTTTCCCGCTTGAGCTGCCCGAACGCGTACTGCCCCCGAACCTCGAAAGAAACCTGTTTGGTTCCGATCCTGCCTTCTGGTCCCGGGTCTCCGAACGAGTGGTTCAAAATCTGCGTATTCCATTTCTTCTTCTGACAGTAGCGCTCGTACATGCGCAGCATCATCGTTGCCCAGTCCTGGGCTTCCTGTCCTCCCGCTCCCGCGGTAATGGTACAGATTGCGTCGTTCCGGTCATACGTTCCCGACAGGAATACCTTGCGTTCTTCATGCGCAATGCTTTGTTCAAGCTCTGAAAAATCATGAATGTCTCTGAGCCGTTCTATGCTCTGCACGTCTTCCTGCAGCCGATCAAGTTCTTTGCTCAATGACACCGCGCGTTCCTGGTCTTGCCAAAAATCCGGGGCCTCAACAAGCTTTTTCAGTTCGAGAATTCGTTCTTTTTTCTTTGCAATGTCAAAGACGGTCCGCCAGCTGGCGGATTTTATCCTGTAGTTCCTTCAGATTTTCCGGCGTTTCTTTCATGTATCCATCATATCCGAACATTCTTCAAAAGCAAGAGTTATGAAAATATTGGATTTTACCAAAAAATAACTTCCGGATTTATATTTTCGATAATATCTTTTTTAATTTCCGCGTTGTAGCCGCCGGCTTTCAAGATGACGTTAACCGGCCCCTTATTCTTGAGAATTTTAGGGGATTCAATGGTAAAGCGCGTGCCATAGAGACGTTTACCTTGTTTCATGGGGCTATTATCCAAAACAGAGACGATTTTATCGGCCTTTAAGCCGAACTGAATCAAGGTTTGTGAAAATATATGGGCTCCAAAAAGATAAACCGGAGTTTTACTCTTTTTAATAAGATTATTTAAGTTCTTAATCATATCAAGGTGGAATTTGATATGGTCCATGAATACTTTTTTGTATTCTTTGTACCTATTTTTGATAGGCCGAATTGATATTGGCGCCTTGCCTTTTTTGGTGGCGTAGAAAATACTATGCGGATGGCCGTAATATTGTTTTTCAACAATCATGAAGCCATATTTTTTCAAAAGATAGTCGACGATATCTTCCGTGATGAAAGCGGTGTGTTCGAAATTGAGCGTGTTGGCCCACTTCAGCTTAAGCATCGGCAAAAGAGACGGGAAAGTAAAAATATGCCAATCGCCCGCTTTCATGAATCTTGAAATATGCTCGATGAATAGCGCGGGGTCATAGGTGTGCTCAAAAACGTGAGAATGGATGACCGTATCAATCCTAGTATCAATTTTAAAGTTCTGATCGAACCAGCCTTTGATGACTTTTATTTTAGGGTTAGTGATATGTTGGGGATTGGGTTCCACAATAGTCCAATAGGCTTTAGGGTCAAGCGCCCAATAATTTCTGGCGATATGGTCATGAGCTCCGCCAATTTCTAAAACATTTTTTGGTTTATGTTTGTGAATAAACTTAGA
>JACPHF010000017.1 GCA_016188735.1 Parcubacteria group bacterium
AGAACAAACGTCCAAGACACAGAAAAGAGCAAAACCGCCAGCACGATCAAGGCCAGTAAATGCTTGATCTTTATCCCCGCAACCAGCAGCATGACCAGCCATACTAGCCCTAGAATCAAAACCGATCCCAGTTCCGGCTGAAGGAAAATCAGGCCCATTGGAAGGGCAAAGTACAGGCCCGATATGATGATGTGCTGGACCCGGTATATCTCTCTGTGCCTTAGAGAGAAATACTTTGCCATGAAAATGAGCAATATGAGCTTGATGTATTCAATCGGGTCTATCAGGAACTCGCCTACCCTGTACCACCGCCTTATGCCCCTGATCTCGGGCGCAAAGAACAAAAGGCCGAATAGGGCAATGATTCCAAGCGCATACGCAAGAAGAATAAGAAAAGAATCGCTCTTCAATAACCTCCAATCAATGGCGGAAAAAAACACCATGAGAAGAAGGCCCACAAGCAAGAATCCCGCCTGTTTTTCAAGGTTGGAAAAATCTCCGTTTCGCAAAGAAGAACTGTATATGGAAACCAGTCCGATGCCGCATAATGCCAAAGCTGCCAGGGCCAAAACCAGGTCGAGACGCTTTACGTGAGCCAAGAAGGACCGCATTGAAAATTACCCAAGAAGCTTTAAGAATTCTTTTTCTTTAACGATGCGCACGCCGAGTTCTTCTGCTTTCTTCATCTTGGATCCCGACTCCGAACCTGCCACCACATAGTCGGTTTTTTTAGAAACCGATTCTGAAATTTCTCCTCCGAGCTCGCGGATTCTTTCTTTCGCTTTCTCGCGCGCCAGAGTTTTCAGCGTGCCGGTCAATACAAACGTTTTCCCTTTGAGTTTTTCGCTTTTCGTTTTTTGTTTTTCTTTTTCTATTCTCACCCCGGCCTTAAACAGATTTTTAAGAAGACGCTGATTTCCCTTGGAATGGAACCATTCAAAAATGGACTCTGCCACCACTCCCCCGATGTCGCGAACTTCGCTTAATTCTTCTTTTGATGCCCTGGCCAACGCTTCAATATCTTTGAAGCGTTGCGCCAGGTCAATCGCGGTTTCTTCTCCCGCGTGCCGTATCCCAAGGGAAAAGATGAATCGCGAAAAAGGAATCTGCCTGCTCTTTTGAATGGCGCCTACAAGGTTTGCGGCCGACTTTGCTGCGAAGCGCTCAAGCGGAACAAGATCTCCTTCTTGAAGCTTGAATATGTCCGAAGGATCTGAAACAAGGTGGGAATCGGTAAGCTGTTCTATAATTTGAGGACCTAAACCCTCAATATCAAAACCTTTGCGCGAAACAAAGTGAGAAAGAAATTCCTTTTGTTTCGCCCTGCATGACTTACTGGGACATCGCCACAGAACCTCGCTTTCTTTGCGCTGCAGCCTGGTTCCGCACACGGGACACGCCGAGAGCATATGAAACGCCTTTTCATTGCCCGTGCGAAGCTCCGGCAATACCTTGATAACGGCCGGGATAACGTCTCCCGCGCGCTCCACAATGACCGTATCTCCTATCTTTATACCCAAACGTTTGATCTCGTCTTCATTGTGCAGGGTAGCCCTGGAAACCGTCACCCCAGCAACCTGGACCGGCTGTAACACCGCGACCGGCGTTACGGCACCGGTCCTCCCTACCTGAAAGATGATATTCTCCAGCCGGGTTGTCGCCTGTTTTCCGGAAAACTTGATCGCGCGAATTCCCCGGGGCGATTTCCCGGCAACGCCGAGCTTCTGAAAAAGGGCGTTGGCATTGATGCTCACCACCACTCCATCTATCTGAAATGGCAGAGAATCCCGCTTCTTTTCAATCTCTTTGCGAAACTCCCATACCTCTTGGAGCGTGGCGCAGGTGCGAGCCGTAGGATCTGTTGTAAAACCCAGCTTATGCAAGATCTCGTGTTCTTCGGCATGAGTGGTCTGACCTGCTTCTGCAACCAGATCGTATGCCATGAACTTCAAGGGACGGGTTGCCGCAAGTTTTGGGTCCAGCTGGCGAATGGAGCCCGCGGCCAGATTCCTCGGATTTGCGTAGGGTTCTTGTTTCTCTTTTACGCGCTGCTTGTTAAACTTCTCAAACGCCTCTTTCTCCATATACACCTCTCCCCGCACCTCGACTTCACCAGATATTGAAATTTTCAACGGGATGGACTCTATGGTTTTAAGATTCTGGGTCACGTCTTCTCCCACCTGTCCAGAACCGCGCGTGGCTCCCGTCTCCAATATCCCCTTCTTATAGACAAGGGCGACCGCGAATCCATCGATTTTGAGCTCTGCGAAATATTCCGGATGTTTTACTCCCAAACGCGCCACGTACTCCTCCCATTCTTTCAGCTCTTGCTCCGAAAACACGTCTTCAATGGAAAGCATGGGGATGCGATGTTCCACTTTCTTGAACTTTGCCAAAGGCTTCCCTCCTACGCGCTGGGTGGGAGAATCTAAGGTGATAAACTCGGGATGTTGCTGTTCCAGCAGCAGGAGTTGGTGCTTTAAAGAATCTAGCGCTTCTTCCGATATCTCCTGCTTGTTTAAAACGTGGATGAGATATCGATGTTTATTGATGAGCTCGCGCAGCCTGGCTATGCGTTTTTTTGCCTCTTCTCTGCTCATACTCAATGTTTG
>JACPHF010000019.1 GCA_016188735.1 Parcubacteria group bacterium
AACGAGACGCATTTCTTTCCTCCAGCCCAAGGCTGATTATTGCTCCTGTGTCAAGGAGCGTAAAGATATTATGAGCGCTTACATTCTCTTGTCAAACCGCCCATTCGTCTTTTTCGGGGCCCTGGATCTCGGCTGCCTTGATGTCTCCCGACTGGCCCGTGATCTTCAGAACATCCTTATCAATCTTCCCCAGCTCCCGGTACGCCGTGTTGTACGCGTTTACGGTCGTGCCCAAATGCCCTCCGAGTTTCTGCATGTAGGTTTCATGACTCACGATATGCCGTCCCAGATCTTCCACGCGCTTCCTGATTTCCTTGGTTGATTCTTCTATCTGCAAGGCCCGAAGCCCCTGGAGCACGGTCTGCAGGTACGCCAGGAACGACGTGGGAGAGACGATGATGACCTTTTTCTGGAACGCGTACTGGATAAGATCTTTTGCCTCAATGGCTCCCACCTTATTGATGAGCACGTCGTAGAACACGGCTTCGGAAGGTATGAACATGAAGGCGAAATCCAGGGTCCCCTCTTCCGGCTTCACGTATTTTGATGTCTCGTCAATGCGATTCTTCAGGTCCTGCCTGAAGAGCTTTTCAAATTCCTCTTTTCCTCCCCGCTCTCTGGCTTCTGTCATGCGGTTGTAGTTTTCCAAAGAGAACTTGGAGTCCACCGGAATCACCTTATCCTGAACGATGATTGCGGCGTCAACCGCGGTCCCGTCCTTAAACGCGTACTGCAGCCGAAACGCTCCCGGGGGCAGGACGTTCTTGAGCACCGTTTCCAAATAGTACTCTCCCAGCACCCCCCTTTGCTTTGGATTCTGAAGAATATCCTGTAAGGATTGCAGCTGATCCGCGAAATTCACCACCTGCTTATTCGTCTCGTCCAGACGTGTCAGGCGCTCGGTAACGTCCCTGATAATCTTGGACGATTCCGTGAACTGGGTCGTCAAAGACCGGTGAAGCAGCTGGGAGGATTCTGCCATCTTTGCGTCCATGGTCTTTGCCAACTCGTGCATCTGCTGGGAAAGCAGTGCCATGGCAGAATCATCTTTCTTTCCCGAGCCGCGCTGAAGCACGGCAAACAGAAGAAAGCTTGTGACAAGGATCAGCGCGCCAAAAAGAATGAGAACTATGGTATTCATGCTGATTTCACGGTACCATCCCCTCCTCAGGGGGTAAAGCCGAAGAATCGCAGGATCTGGTGATGGAATAATTCCGCGGTCAGGAATGTCGCATACAAAAATAAGAGGATGAGCGCCTCCCCTTTTGTCACCTTTCTGTCCGATCTGACAAACAGAAAGAAGAAGAGCGAGGACACGACAAGGAAGATGCGGGCAATGACAAAGGGAGAGAATTCGCTTATCTCAATGGGATTGATAAGGGCCACGGTGCCCAGCACGAGCGTCGTGATGACAATGACAGAACCCATGAGCTCTCCCAGCACCACCCGGTACAGCCCCTTCTTGGCCGCGGTTATGCCGAAATACAATTCCGGCAGCGAGCTTCCCAGGCCAATCACGAGAATGCCGACGATCGGAATCGGAACGCTTAAGGAAACCGCAAAGAACTTGGCCGCAAGCACCACTCCTTCGGCAGACAGAAGCATGAGAAGAATACAAAGCGTCATTTCCGCGCCAGTCAGCAGAAAGTGCCTGAATCTTCGCACGGGTTCCTCCTCTTTCTGATGATTGAATATGGCCGGATGCTCTTTTCTTTTTGAAAACAGCCAGAATGAATATAGGAGGAACGTGAGAATCAGCAAGAAGCCGTCTCCCCTTCCCAGGGATCCGTCCATGACGAGCACAATGGGAAGCACGGCTATTGCGATGGTGATGAGAGAAGAAATCTGGATGAGATTGCTGAGCGTGGAAAGATTTTTGCCGAGAAGTCCGGTAAGGGCAGCTACGAGCGTCAGATCAATGACGCTGTTCCCCATCACATCCCCGAACGAAAGTTCCGGAATATCGTGGAGCGCCGAGGAGATGCCGACGAACATGTTCGGGATGGAGCTTGCTATTGCCATAACGAAAAAAGCGATGACGAATTCCCGCCACCTGAGATAGCGGGCGATGAATATGATGTTTTTGACGATGCGGTTTGCCGCCAAAAACAGCAAAACTCCGGAACCAAGCAAGAGAAAAAAATACGGAATCATCGGTCTAATCTAATGAATATCCATTTCGCAAGCTCGATCAATGCGATGTTCGCGATCCCCAAAAGTGCCAGAAGCATCCAGTCAAAGAACCGGAGCGGCACAAGGCCGAAAACCTCCTGCATGAACGGCACATACACGGGAATCGTGAAGAGAAACATTCCCAAGAGCACGCTTGCAGACAAAAACCCGTTATCAAAAGGATTGTACTCCCAGATGTTCTTGCGAAGATTCTTGCATGAGAATATGAAAAGCAGGGAGTCGATGCCGAGACCCGCGAATACGAGCGTCCGCACGTGCTCCAAAGAAACCGACTGGTACAGGAAGAACCAGAGGAATAGGCCGAGCAAGAGCAGGTCGGTGATGATGCCGATGAAGAATATGATGAATCGCATTTCAGAAGTGAGAAGCAGGGACCGTTTCTTTTCGGGAGCGCGCTCCATGACCGAGGGGTCTGTTTTCTCAAAGGCGAGCGCTAACGCGGGAACGCCGTCCCCTATGACGTTGATCCATAAGATCTGAAGGGCGGTGATGGGGAGCGGAAAGCCGAGCGTGAGGAAGCTGCCGATGAGGATGGTTTCCGTAAAGGATCCTGAGAGCAGATACGTTATCACTTTTCGTATGTTATCCACAATACCCCGCCCTTCCCTGATGGCGGCCGGAATGATTTTAAAATCGTCTCCCAGGAGAACAAGGTCGGCCACTTCTTTCGCAATATCGGTTCCGGATCCCAAGGCAATCCCAATATCTGCTTTCTTGAGGGCCGGCGAGTCGTTGACCCCGTCTCCGGTCATCGCGATGACATCTCCTTTGGCCTGCCACGCTTCAACGATTCTGAGCTTGTGGTTTGGTTCCACGCGGGCATAGACGAAAAGATTGTCCAGGCGTTTTACAAGCTGCTCATCGGAAAGTTTTTCAAGCTCCTCTCCATCAATGCAGTTGCCGTCTTCTGCGGGAATACGGAGTTCTTTCGCCACCGCCTGGGCCGTGAAGAGATGATCTCCGGTTACGATGATGGTTCTGATGCCGGCCTGTTTGGCCGATGCTATCGCCTCTTTTGCTCCTTTTCTCAGTGGATCTTTCAGACCGATAAGTCCCGCGAAGATAAGATCCCTGATCTCTTCCTTTGCCGCTTTCGCGGGTATGACATCCAATTCGCTCGCCCTGAGTTCCTTGAAAGCGAATCCGATGACGCGAAGACCTTTGCCCGCGAGCTCCCGTATCTTCGTTTCCAGCCGATCTTTTTCTCCTTTGGTTCCCTGCGAGATTTCAAGAAGGGCATCCGGAGCCCCCGAGACGTACATGACAAGACCCCCATCCTTTCTGTGCAGGCTTCCCACGTACTTTTCCTGATGGGTGAACGGGATACGCAATACGACGGGATACTGCTTTTCCAGTTGATCTTTGAAGAGCCCCGCTTCCATGCTAGCTTCCAGAAGCGCCCGTTCGGTGGGACGGCCCACGATCGTGCGTTCTTGGAACATCGCTTCCGGATTTTCCACGAAGGCTTCGTTTGCCAGAGCCGCTATCGTAAGGACCGATTCGCGGTCTCCTTTGACGGAAAAGATTTCCTCCACTTCCATGCGGCCTTCGGTGAGCGTAAGGGTTTTGTCCGTGGCAATGACGGTGGTAGATCCCAGCGTCTCAGCCGAGGTGAGTCTTCGCACCAAGCCGCGCTTTCGCAGAATACGCTGCATGCCCAGGGCCAGCACGATGGTGATGGCAAGCGGCAAACCTTCCGGAACCGCTGCGACGGCCACCGCAACCGCGACGAGAAACATTTCTGTCAGATTCTGGTTCGTGAATACGCCTTGCGCAAACAATACGGCAGCGGCAACTGCCACCATAAGGCTTATGACCCAGGAAAAGGTGGCAAGTTTTTGCTGATAAGGGGTCTTCTCTTCATGAATGTTTCCCAGCGAAGAAGCGATGTTCCCGAGTTCCGTGCGAAGGCCGGTTTCAACAACAATGGCTTTCCCGTTTCCTTCCTCTACCATGGTGCCCATGTATACCATGGAATTCCGGTCGGCCAGCGAAGCTTCCTTGGAAACCGGCTCCGGAGTTTTGGAAGAAGCAAGCCATTCGCCGGTCAGGACGGCTTCATTCACCCGCAATCCGATGCTTTCAATAATGCGGGCGTCGGCTGCGACATTGCTGCCCGGCTTCAAGAGCACAATGTCTCCCGGAACCAATTCTTTCTGGAAGATTTCTTTCTCGCGACCCGAACGCATGACCTGGGCCTTAAACTGCAAGATTTCTGCGCCCGATACTCCTGCACATGGCTGATGGCGGCGTTGAACAAAAGCGCCGCGGTAATGACGATGGTGTTCGTGTACTCCTTCAGGAACAGGGTGACAAGAGCCGCGGCAAGGAGGATAAAGATGAGCGGGCTCTTGAACTGACGAAGGAATATGATCGCGTGCGAAGAGGGTTTTTCTTCGGGAAGCTTGTTCTCTCCGCTCTGCTTTCTGCGTTTTTCAACTTCTTCTTCGCCAAGTCCCGCCAAAACGCTTGTTTCAAGCTTGCGCTCGGTTTCCTGCCATGAAAGCGCGTGCCATTGAATATGTCCTGAAGATGAGTTCATATTCGCCTCATTATATACGAAAAAACGGCTTATTGAAACCGTTCTGTTCATTGGTGCCGCTACCGGGATTTGAACCCGGGTTACATGGTTGAGAACCATGCGTCCTAGACCAGGCTAGACGATAGCGGCATACTCGTATCCTACCTTTAAACGTTAAAGGGTCAAGGTTCAAAATCCGGAGGAATCTGGTAGTAGTCGATGATGTATTTGGCAAGGTCATGGAACACGGGAATTGCCGAGTATTCCGCAGTCCGCGTTTCGGGATTGTTGATTTCCACCATAATCATGAATCTTGGATTGAAGGCGGGAGCGTATCCGATGAATGACTGAATGGTTCTGTCCGAGTACCCTGCCTTTGCAATGCCAAGGGCTGAATACGAAACCTGTGCGGTTCCGGTCTTTCCCGCAATATGGTAGCCCTCAATGCGGGCCCGTTTTCCGAATCCATCCTCAACAACAGAGACCAGCATTGAGGTAACCGTGGCCGCGGTCTCCTCACTCAGCACCCGCACGGGCTGCTTGCCGTGAGATTCCGTCATGGTCGGGCTCACCATCATCCCTTTATTCGCAATCGCAGAGAACGCCTTGAGTATCTGCAGAGGAGTCATATCAATGCCCTGGCCGAACGCGGCCGTTGCAAAAGAAATAACATGGCCTTTTTGGAGTTCCTGGTTCACGGAGTAGACTTCTCCCGCAAGATCGATGCCTGTTTGCTCAAAGATGCCGAACCGCTTGATAAAATCCATGAAGTTCTGGTGGCCGAGCTGCTCCTCCGCGAATACGGCTCCCGTGTTGATGGAGAATTCCAGCACCTGGCGCATGGTCCGCACGCCGTAGTTCCGATTGTCGTAGTTCCTGATCGTTTCTCCCCCGCGCTCCAGGATTCCCTTGTCTTCATACGTGGTATCCGGGGTTACCTTTCCTTTTTCTATGGCTCCTGACATGGTAAGCGGCTTGAAAATGGATCCGGGCTCAAAAAGTTTTTCCACGACGGGATTCTGAAATCGTTCCAGGTTGGATACCGATCCGAATTCGTTCGGATCAAAACTTGGAGCCGACGCCATGGCAAGAATCTTGCCCGTCGCAGGATCCATGACAATGATGCTCCCTTCTTTCGCTTCCAGATCCGCAACCGCTTTCTTCAAGAGAGCCTCTGCCTGGGCCTGAATATGATAGTCGAGGGTAAGGATAACGTCGGAGCCGTCTTTCACGGTGTCCTGCGGGGAAAACAGATAGCCTCCTGGGTTGGAATTGGTGGTTGCAATCCCCTCTTTCCCCTCCAAAGACGAATTGTAGTATTCTTCGATGCCGTATTGGCCCTTTCCTTCCTGGTTTGTAAAGCCGAGAACGTGCGCGGCAAGGCTTCCCTGCGGATAGAAGCGGATCGCGTCTTCTCCCACGTAGACGCCCTTTATTTTTGCTTTTGCAACCAGATCTGCCTGCTCCACGGAAATGTTTTTCTGAATGAGCTCGTAGAGACTCCCCTCTTCACTCATTTTTTCCGCAATTTTAGATTCCGGAACAGAAAGCAAAGAACCGAGCAGCTGTGCCGCTTGTTTCTTGTCTTCAATTTCAACCGGAGAGACGAATATAAAAGGAATCTTTCTGGTGGAAGCCAACGTATAGAGCGTGCCATCCTTGTCTTTCGCGAAAATCTGGCCCCGCTCCCCTTTCGCCAGAGAACTCAGGTTCTGCTGGCCCTGGGCCAGGGCCTTGTAAAATCCTTGGTTGACAATCTGGAGATATGCCAAGCGCCCGATAATGACAATGGCGAGGAGCGTGACTCCTGCCATGAGTAATCGAATTTTCCACTGCATCGTTATTGGGCAATTTTTGCAACCACTCCCCCGCCGATTGTGATATAACGTACGGTATTTACCCGCTCAAACTGCAGCGTTTGAGCCAGCAGTTCCAATTGAGGGATCGAGAACGTTTCGCCGGAACGCATTTCAAGCGTTGCCGTCTCTTTACTCAAGATCTTTACGCCCTCTTCGTATTCCAGCGTTTGATAGGTAAGCTCAACGAGCCTGTTGATCTGCACGATGTACAAAAGCGACAGCATGCAGGCAAGAACGCCCAAGGCGGCCCATGATATCTTGTTTGAAGGAACGGAAAGGATATATGTGTTCATGATGGTAATGTTTCCTGTTTGACTGCGACTCGTAATTTTGCCGACCTTGCTTTGGGATTCATGCGAACTTCTTTCGGAGATGCCATTTTCGGTTTCTTGGTTATTGGTTTTAAGGAAGGGGTGTCTCTGAAGAAGCGCTTTACGATCCTGTCTTCCAGGGAGTGAAAGGAAATCACGGCTATCTTTCCTCCTTCGGTTACCAGGGAGAGGGCTGCCGCAAGTCCCTGTTCCAGATTCTCCAGCTCGTTGTTCGTCGCGATTCTCAGTGCCTGGAATGTTCTCGTGGCCGGATGTATGCGCGATCGCAGGAAGCGTTTTTGCATCGCGCGCTCGACAATGAGAACCAACTGGCGGGTTCTCGTAATCTGGCGCAAACTTCTCTCCTGCACGATGGCGTCTGCTATCTGGCGCCAGAACCGTTCTTCTCCGTAGGTCTTCAGGATTCGTTCCAGCTCGGGCCTGCTCCAGTAATTCACAATCTTCTCTGCGGTTACGGGATTCGCGGCGCCGTAGCGCATATCAAGGGGGCCGTCTTTCTGAAACGAGAATCCGCGCTCCGCGTCTTCCATTTGAGAAGTCGAGAATCCGAGATCGAACAGAATGCCGTGAATCGTATAGAACTTTTCTTTTGCTGCTATTTCCCGCATATTTGCAAAATTATCCTGGACAAGGATCGCTCGACCGATAAGGCCCGAAGATTTCAGATTTGCGCCAGCCGTTTTGATGGCATCAGCGTCCCAGTCAATGCCGAGAAGCTTTCCCTTCGGCCCGGTTTTTTCCAGTATCATATTCGCATGGCCTCCGTTTCCCAGCGTGCAGTCAATGAAATTCTCGTTCTCTTTCGGATCGAGCAATTCAATCAATTCTTCGGTAAGTACGGGTATGTGCATCATCAAAGTCCGAGTTCTTTCAGGCGTTCTGACATATCCCCTGCCTCGCTCTCGACCTTCTCCTTGTATCCCTGCCATTTTTGCTCGTCCCAGATTTCCATGCGGTCGTATACTCCGGCAACGACCACCTTTTTCTGAAGCCCCGCGTATGATTTGAGATAGTCGGGAACCAGAATCCTTCCCAGATTGTCCAGGTCAACATACCTGCCGCCCGTGAGCATGAGCCGGGCAAATCCCCTGGCGTCTGCCTGGGCAAGCGGAAGCTTGCTCAGTTTTTCCGCAAGATCTTCCCATGCCTTGATTGGATACAGGAAAAGACACTGATCGAGTCCCCTGGTGATAACCGCCTTCCTGCCCAAGGCAGAACGAAACTCTGGGGGTATTGCCAGTCTTTTCTTCTCAATCCCCACTTTTATCCACAGATCCTCTCTGTTTCCCACAATATGCCACTCAGACATACCGGTCAACCACATGGACACACCCTTAAATCCCCGTTCAAAACAAGTAGTTTTCCACATATTTTCCCCACCGGGGTTTTACTGATTAAAAGCAAACAAAGAGCGGCAGACCCTTTGGCTGCCGCCCTTTATCCCAGTTGAACCGCCTTGTTTACGAGATTTTAAGCGTGAAATCTTGAGGGTTAATCTCTATCTTACTCCCGGAACGCACATCGTTGCGCAGCAACGCTTCTGCCAGCGCATTCTCCACCTTTTCCTGAATCACCCTGCGCATGCTTCTGGCGCCAAATGAAGGGTCGTATCCAAGTTCGGCAATCTTTTCTTTCAGGGAATCCGTAATGACAAGCTGGATTCCTTTCTTTTCCAGATTCTCTCCAACCTTGGCAAGCATGAGATGCGCGATATCTTTGAGATTCTCCTTGGTGAGGGGCGTGAAAATGACCACTCCGTCAAACCGATTGAGAAATTCGGGACGGTACACGCCCTGCGAAAACAGGTAATCGATCATTCTCTGCTTGAGCTGTTTGAAATCTTCTTTTTGCTTGATGGCTTCCAGAATGAACTGGTAGCCCGCGTTCGAGGTTGCGATGATGATGGTGTGCATAAAACTCACTTTTCTACCCAAGCCGTCTGTCACGTGGCCTTCGTCGAGAACCTGCAGGAACAGGTTGAGGATGTTGGTGTTTGCCTTTTCCAATTCGTCCAACAGCACAATACAGAAAGGATTTTCCCTGATCGGCGTCGTGAGAAGGCCTTCCTGGTCTTTTGAGCCCAGCAGCCTGTCTATGTCCTTTGCGTTTTGAAACTCGGACATGTCCAGCCGTACCATGCGGGATTCTGATCCGAAGTACACGGCGGCGAGCGCTTTTGCGGTTTCAGTTTTCCCGACTCCGGTGGGCCCCAAGAACAGAAAACTTCCCATGGGGCCTTTCCGGGAAGCAATCTCGGTTCTCGCGCGCCTCAATGCCGAAGACACCTCGGCTACCGCTTCTTCCTGGTTGATGATGCGCTCGTGCAGAAGATCTTCCAGGTTCAAAAGTGTTTCGCGCTCTTTCGTTTCTATCTTCCCTACCGGCATCTGGGTCTTTTCCGTGAGAACCGCTGCCACGTGTCCCGGCAGGAGGACTCGTTCTTTCGTCTGCACGAGATACGATATTGCCTCATCCAGCAGATCAATCGCTTTCTTGGGGAAAGGCGTGCCCTGGATATACTTATCGGCCAGCCGCACCACTTCCTTGAGAGCCGGATACGCAACTAGGCAGCGCGATCGGTATTCGATCATTCCCACGCGTTGCTCCAGGACTTCCAGGGTCTGGTCCTGGGAAATTTCCTGCACCTCGACGCTCTCAAAGAACGAGAGGAATGAGGGATCCTGTTCCAAGGTAAGATGAAGCCCCCCGAAAGTAGTCGCGGCCACGAATCTGAATTCCGGCATCG
>JACPHF010000020.1 GCA_016188735.1 Parcubacteria group bacterium
ACCTGTTGGAATCCAGGCCTTGGCCTCGGCGCTCTCTGAAGAGGAAGATACCATCTTGGACGTGTACGAACCATTCCTCATGCGCCTTGGATTCATTGAGCGCACGCCCAAGGGCAGGATTGCCACCCCCCTTGTGTATAAACACCTAAAGCTTCCCATAGTATGAGCGGACACAGTCATGCGAAAAAGGTAAAACATCAGAAGGAAGCCACCGCTGCTCAGCGAAGCAAGGTGTTTTCCAAGCTCGCAAGCGAGATTACCATTGCCACTCGCTCCGGTGGCAAAGACCCCACAAACAATCCCCGGCTCAGGGCCGCCATGGAAAAAGCGCGGGAAGTAAATATGCCTTCGGACAACGTTGAAAGGGCAATACGCCGCGGCACGGGCGAAGATACGGGCCAGCAATTGGAAGAACTCCTGCTTGAGGCCTTGGGTCCGAACAACATCGCCATACTCATCACGGCGATCACCGACAACAGAAACAGGACCCTTGGAGAAATACGCCACGTCCTCCAGGAGCACCAAGGAAAACTCGTGGGGGAAGGAAGCGTCAGGTGGATGTTTGAACGGCAGGGGGGCGAGTGGGTTCCGAAAAGCGACTGTATCGTGACGCCCGATGAGCAAACCACCCAGAAACTGGAAGAGCTTGCGGAGGCGTTGGACGAAAACGACGCGGTCCAGGAAATCTATTCCGCGACCCCTTAAAATGCGCATTCTGGGCATTGACCCTGGAACCGCCATCACGGGCTACGGGGTTATTGATAAGCAGGGACGAAATTCCAGCTATGTGGCGCACGGCTGCATCGCCACGCACAAAGACACTGCAAAAGAAAAGCGCCTGCTTTCTCTTGAAAAGCAGCTCATCGCGATCTTTAAGGAATACAAGCCGGATGTCGTTGCCGTTGAATCCCTGTTCTTTTTCAAAAATCTCAAAACCGCAATGCCGGTCTCGGAAGCCCGAGGGGTCATCCTCCTTACCATAGGAAGACACGAAACCCCTCTGTATGAGTTCAGCCCCCCGCAGGTAAAAATGGCGGTTGTGGGTTACGGCAACGCGGAAAAAAAACAGGTGCAGAAAATGGTGCAGCTCCACCTGAAGCTGGAATCTATCCCAAAACCGGACGACGCCGCAGACGCTTTGGCCGTCGCCCTCACGTGCGCTTCCCTTCTGCGGTCCTAAATAATACGCAACTAAGTTTTATATACCACTCGAGCGAAGTGCCTCGACCCAACCTGAACTACCCCATTCTCTTCAATCATCTCTTTTGGATTTGTTATAGTCCTACCCTCAAACTTTACCCCTCCCCCATTTATCAATCTCCGAGCATTGCTTTTGCTTGAAGCCATCCTAGTTTCCACTAAAATACCGACGATGTCTTTTATTGGTCGATCGATATCAAATCTATCAATATTACCAGGTTGCTCTTTTAGTCGAAACACTTTATTGAATTCTTCCTCTGCAAATTTTGCCTTTTTTTCTCCGTGATACATGTGTACAATCTCTCTGGCAAGCTCGGCCTTGCGGTCGCGCGGAGTTGACGCTTTCGGAGAAATATCGGTGCACAGCTCAAAATACTGCGGAACAAGGTTATCGTTCAGGCTCATGAGTTTCCCGTACATGTCCTCTGGCTCGTCCAGAAGGTTTACGGTATTTCCATAGCTCTTACTCATCTTTCTTCCGTCCAAACCAGGAAGCAAGGGAACCGTAACAACAAACTTTTCTTTCTTTTTCATGGATTCCAGAAAGCGCCTCCCGACCAGCATATTGAATGTCTGATCCGTGCCCCCAAGTTCCGCATCCACATCCATCACCACGGAATCGTACCCCTGAAGAAGCGGGTAGAGAAATTCGTGCAACCAGATCTCCCGCCCTAGCTTGAGCCTTTCTTGAAACATATCTCTTTCAAGGAGACGAGAGACTGTGAGATGCGAAGCTATCTTCAATATCTCGTCCAGCTTCAACTTGCCTAACCACGCCCCATTTTCTTTGTACACGGTCTTGGAGTTATTCAAGACGAGCCTTGCTTGTTTCTTGTAGGTCGCCATATTCACGGCAATCTCTTTTGCCGTCAGGGGCTGGCGCATCTTGTCTCGTCCTGAAGGATCCCCAATCTGCGCGGTAAACGTTCCAAATAATAACACTACTTCGTGTCCAAGATCTTGAAACTGGCGCAGTTTGCGCAATGCTACCGCGTGCCCCAAATGCAAATCGGGGGATGTGGGGTCAACACCCAAATATATCCGTATCTTGCGTTTTTTCATGAGGGAATTCAGGGCTTCCTTGTTCGGCAGCACCTCCGTCACTCCGCGTTCAAGCAGTTTCTCCATGGTGATTTTATCGTATCATCGCTGTCTCAAATTGAAAAGCGGGAAAAAAAATGATATGTTTCTCGTATGCGAAAGAAAATGTTGCTGAAGGGCAGACTGACGGCGTTCCTCCAGTGGCTGCTCGCGGCCTTCTTTGTTTTATTCATTCTCGGAGGGGCCGTCTTTTTGTATTACGCCAAAGATCTCCCCAGGCCGGAACGCTTTTCAGAGATCTCGTTTGCGGAACCAACCCGCATCTATGACAGAACCGGAGAACACCTTCTTTATGAGCTGTACGGCAAAGAGAAGCGTAAAACCGTTGCGCTGCAAGACATCCCCGACTCTTTAAAACAAGCAATCATCGCCACGGAAGATTCCTATTTCTATTCCCATTGGGGGCTGGACTGGCGCGGATTGGCGCGCGCCGCGTTTGCGAACATTAAAGACCGCTCTCCTTCCCAGGGAGGCAGCACGCTTACCCAGCAGCTTGTGCGCACGACCTTCCTGTCACGCACGAAAACGATTGACAGAAAAATCAAAGAGCTCGTACTCACCCTCGAGGTGGAGCGCAGGTATTCAAAAGACCAAATCCTTGAGCTTTATCTCAACCAGGTTCCTTTTGGATCTAACGCATACGGGGTAGCAGAAGCAGCAAACACCTACTTCGCAAAAGAAGTCGGCGCGCTCACACTGGAAGAGTCAGGTGTTCTGGCCGCCATGATCAAGGCGCCGAGCTACTACTCCCCGTTCGGACTGCACCAAGAAGAACTGCTGGGGAGAAAAGATTATGTTCTGTCGCGCATGGTTGATCGCAAATATATTTCTCAGGAGCAGGCCGACGCAGCGAAAAGTCGAGGTATCCGGTTCGCAGAATCCAGCCAAGGCATCTCGGCTCCCCATTTCTCGCTCATGGTAACGGATGAACTTATAACCAAATACGGGGAAGATTTCGTGCGGGAGAACGGGCTGAGGGTTTTTACAACGCTTGATTGGGACCTCCAAAAAGAGGCGGAGGCTGCCGTGCAAAAGTTTTCCGAACAGAATATTGCATACGGAGCGCATAACGCCGCGCTCGTGGCGATTGATCCCCGCACAGGAGAAATTCTCGCCATGGTTGGTTCCCGGGACTGGCATGGGGACTCGGAGCCCGCGGATTGCATCCCGGGAGTCTCATGCACATTTGACCCAAAGCTGAATGTTGCAACGGCGCTTCCGGGCCGCCAGCCGGGATCCTCATTCAAGCCATTCGTATACGCAGAGGCATTCTTAAAGGGCGCCACCGAACAAACCGTCGTAGTCGATGAACCCACGAACTTTGGAATTTGGGGGGACGAGGAATACAAACCGCAGAACTACGACGGAAAATTTCGCGGACCGGTAACCCTAAGAGACGCGCTCGCCCAATCATTAAACGTGCCCTCGGTAAAGGTGTTGGCAGATATCGCGGGGCTCCAGGACAGCATTGAGTTCGCAAAGCGAATGGGCATTACAACGCTTACGCAAGACCCTTCGTTTTACGGTTTGGCTCTCGTGTTGGGAGGCGGAGAGGTCAGGCTTCTTGACATGGTTTCTGCCTACGGCGTCTTTGCGAACGCAGGAAAGCGCGTTTCGCCGTTTGCAATTGACCGAATTGAGGATTCGGGCGGATCTGTGCTGGAAAAACGCCTGATTCAGGCGCAAGGCGTGCTGCCGGCAGAAGTGGCGCAGACCATAACAGACATCCTTTCCGACAATCAGGCCAGGACTCCCATTTTCGGAGCCCGATCTCCGCTCTACTTTCCGAATGCCAGGGTTGCCGCAAAAACAGGGACAACCCAAAACTACAAAGACGGATGGATCGTCGGGTACACCCCGGATATTGTTTCAGGGGTGTGGGTCGGTAACAATAATGGAGAAGAAATGCGCCAGGAGCCCGGGTCCGTTGTTGCGGGTCCCATGTGGCATCAATTTATGGAGTATGCGATTTCAAAACCTAGGTTTTGAGCGGCATCACCACGTACAGGTAATCTTCTTCTTTCGCGCCCCTCAAGACCGCGGGACCGTCTTCCCCGCTCAACGAAAACTCCACGACGTCGTCTTTAATAGAGGATAGCCCGTCGCTCAAAAACCTCCAGCTAAATGATGTTTCCTGGGGAGTTCCCTCTACCGTAGCCGCCATGAAAGAAACATTCTCTCCAAGGTCGGGGCTTTGACTGCGGAATTCAACCCCTTTCTTTTTGGGGTCAATTGAGATTTTCGCCTCGTTTATTCTATTCGCAAAAATAGCGGCTGTTCTCAAGTGATTTAGAAATTCCGTGCGCTTGGCGCGAACTTTTGTCTGGAAGGTTCGGGGAATGATTTCCTGGTAGTTCGGATACTCTCCGTCGATAAGCCTGGAAATAAGGCGGATCTGGGGCTGGGAGGCGTCTTCCTGGGAAGTGTGTTCGAATTCCGCCTGGGTAGGGGATGTTGTAATGCGCACGACTCCAGGCCTTCCTCCGAATGTTGCAACAATTTCGCGGCTTGCCCGTTGGGGAAGAATAAACGAAGCTTCCATTCCTTTTTTCTGAAGATTGATGACGCTCTCACCCAATCGAAAGCTGTCTGTGGCTGCCAGTCGGCATTCTTTCTGAGAAAAACTGAATAGCACTCCTGAAATTTCGGGCCGCGTGGTCCCAAGAGACGCTATGCCGGAGACTTTGTCGAGCGCTTCGCAAAGCGCGTCGGTGGCAACCTCGCCATATTCTGTTTTATTTTGAATACTTGGGATCACAGGAAATTCTTCTCCCGGGAGCACCTTTAATGTTGCCTTGTTGTTCTGCCCTTCCACGACCAATCCTTTTTCTTGAGATTGAAGGGTTACCTGATCTCCCGCAATTGTCCCAATAAGTTGAGACAGGGTTTTTGCCGAAACCACGGCTTGCCATTCTCCGGTGTTTTTAGAAAGGATTTGATACACAATGGCAAACTCTAAGTTCGTGGCGGAGATTTCAAGAATATTTTTTACTCCGCGCAACAGTATATTGCTTAAAATTGGCAAGGAGATGCTTTTTCCGGAAATACGCTCTCCTGTTTGCAGGCCCTGTCTGAGATTTTCTTTTAATACAATCGATTTCATAACGCTATAATAAGTATTTTTTAAGTAATGTTATTTATTGTAATTAGTATTGTGGGAAACCAGTATCGTTATCGTATTTTATGCTTACAAGAACTCGTGGAAAGGGTGTGGATGAACACTGGAAAACATCACGCCCCGTAAATGCGCTGTCTTATTAACGACATTTCATCAACCAAAAACTCCGAAGCAAGCAGCTCCTGTGCAACCTTTCCACACGCATACATTGCCGTGGTGTGGTCTTTCCCGCCCAAGCGCTTTCCGATAAAAGGGTACGAGCTTTTTAACTCCTCTCTGAGAAGGTACATGGCGATTTGTCTGGGTTTTACCACCTCTTTTTTCCTGGAAGCCGTAATCAGCTCCTTTTCTTTAATATCGTAGAACTCCGCGACCGCACGGATGATTTTTTGAGGGTTTGCCTGTCTCCCGTGCCCCTGGATAACGGTGCGGAGGAGCGTTCTGGCCTCAATAAAGGAAGGCTCTTTCCCGTTGAGTCTCTGAAAAGCCAAAATCCTATTGAGTGCCCCTTCCAACTCCCTCACGTTCCTCTGGATATGGGAGGCAATGTAGCCCAAGGTTTCTTCTGACGGGGAAACCCCAAGCTCTCGCGCCTTTGTTTTTAAGATTGCCAAGCGTGTCTCAAAATCAGGAACTCC
>JACPHF010000021.1 GCA_016188735.1 Parcubacteria group bacterium
CGTGCCCCTGGATAACGGTGCGGAGGAGCGTTCTGGCCTCAATAAAGGAAGGCTCTTTCCCGTTGAGTCTCTGAAAAGCTAAAATCCTATTGAGCGCCCCTTCCAACTCCCTCACATTCCTCTGGATATGGGAGGCAATGTAGCCCAAGGTTTCTTCTGACGGGGAAACCCCAAGCTCTCGCGCCGTTGTTTTTAAGATTGCCAAGCGTGTCTCAAAATCAGGAACTCCGACGTCGGCGATCATTCCTCCTTCAAATCGGGATCGCAGCCGCTCTTCAAGGGCCGGGATAGCCTTTGGCGGACGATCTGAGGAAAAGATGATCTGCTTGCCCCGTTCGTAGAGCGCGTTGAATGTGTGGAACAATTCTTCCTGGGTTTTTTCTTTGCCCGCGAAAAACTGGACGTCGTCCATGATGAGGACGTCTATTTCCCTATAAAGAGACCTGAGTTGTTCCATGGTCCTGTTGCGAATCGCAGACACCACGGAAGAGGTGAAGCGTTCGGAAGAAATGTACCTGGTCTTCTTGTTCGGCATTTCAGACGAAACGGCGTTACCTACGGCCTGCAGAAGATGGGTTTTCCCAAGGCCCACGCCCCCGTATATAAAAAGGGGATTATAGACCTGGCCCGGGTTTTTAATGACGGCCATGGAAGCCGCGTGAGCCAGCTCATTAAAGGGTCCGACAACGAAGTTGTCCAGGGAATATCTGGGGTTGAGATTCGTTGACTTGCTTATTCGAAAATCCGCGAGCGTAAGCTGCTGTTCGGAAGCCGATGGCACGCTTCTCGTATTCGTTCCCTGATCTGGCAAGACGGAAGACAGAGAGGGTTTTGCCACCTCATACCTAACCTCTTTGGTGCCCTTCGCAAAATCGTGAATGGCGCGGAATACGAGATGGTTGTATTTGTTCTGCAGCCATTCGCACGAGAATTCGTTGGGCACAGATATTACAACCTCCCCGTTTTCTTGAGAGACAATGGAGGTGTTTTTAAACCAGGTGGCAAAATTCGCCCTTGAGATCTGAAGCTGAATGCCGGCAAGGGCGGCCTGCCAGAGCTCATCGTTGGTCATATGTGGATTATATGTAAGGAAGGGTGGTCCGTCAAAACAAGCACAAATCGCAACCCTATGTGTACAACTTGTGCAAAACGTGGGGACAAAAGTAAATTGTCGGGGCTTGTAAAATTGCTCTCCTGCATCTATACTGTAAGCTATATGAGTTTTACCTACAAACACAAAAAAAAGTACGCTAGCGAGAAGGAGAAGGAAAGGAAGGAAGCGATTAACGGTGTAGTTTTCATGCTCCCGAAAACAAACCGGCTTACGAAAAGCAAGGAGATTCAAGGAGTACTGCGGAAGGGACAAGGAGTCAAGCGGAAGTCCCTTCTTTTGAAAATAGAGATGCAGCCTACGTTGTCACCCCCAAGATTCGCGGTTGTGGTGAGCCGCAAGGTTTCCAAGCGCTCGACGGTGAGGAATAAAATCAGGCGCAGAATTCTTGAGGCTCTCCGTCGCGAGACGGGGAGCATAAAAGGTGTGCGCTGCGTGGTGATGGCCCTGCCCGGATCCGCCACCCTTAGTTTTAAGGACATATGCGAAGCCATTAAACAAGCTCTTCGACCATGATTGATTTGATCGTTTCCATATACAACTTTTTCATTTACCAGCCGCTTCTCAACAGCCTGGTGGTGCTGTACGGGTTTCTTCCGTGGCAGGATTTGGGCCTGGCGGTCATTGTATTCACGGTTCTCGTGCGCATCGCCCTTTTCCCTCTCAATAGCCAGGCCTTTCGGGCCCAAAAGAAGCTTCAGCTCCTGCAACCCAAACTTCAAGAGCTTCAGAAGAGACTTCAACATAACAAAGAAAAACAGGTTTCGGAGACCCTCGCCCTCTACAAGACAGAAGGGATCAGCCCGTTTGCGGGGCTTTTCCCCCTGCTCATTCAGATTCCCCTTCTCATCGCGCTCTACCAGATATTTTTCGCGTTCGGCGCAAAGAACGGGCTTCAAGCGTCTCACCTCCAGCTCCTCTATCCCTTTGTCCATTCACCGGGAAACATCAACCCCCTGTTTCTGGGGGTGGTGAATCTCAGCACCGACTGGATCGCGTCGGCCGTGCTTGCCGTTTTGGCCGGGATTCTTCAATTCATACAAACTCGTCAGGCCCTTCCCCAGAAATCATCGTCGGGGGAAGCCGCCTCCCCTTTTGCGAAAGCGTTTCAGCAGCAGGCAACCTATCTGTTCCCGGTGGTCACGGTGTTCGTTCTTTTCCGGCTTCCCGCCGCGGTCGGCCTCTACTGGGCGACAACCGCGGCGTTTTCCATTTGGCAGCAACACCGGATATTGAAAAAGCCATGAACCCCGAAGAAACAATTGAAATCTCGGGACAAGTTATCAGGGAATTCTTCCTTCGCCTTGGCGTTGCAGAAGTTCCGTCCGTAAGCATGCAGGACAGCGAAACCCTGGCGGTAATCCTGACAATGGAAGACCCCAAGACCCTTATTGGAGAGCGGGGCCAGACGCTTTTTGAAATCCAACACCTCCTGCGCACCATGCTCAGAAAGAAGTTTCAGCAAAGCCCCCCTCACATATTTCTGGACATCAACGACTATCGCAAGAGCAAGGAAGAATATCTTCGGGATACGGCCCGGCAGACGGCGGATGAGGCCGTGTTGCTCAACAAGCCCCGCGAGCTTCCGGCAATGTCTGCGGCGGACCGCAGGATCGTGCACATGGAACTTTCTGTCCGCACCGATGTTGTGTCGGAGAGTATGGGAGAGGGAGAAAATCGCAGGGTGGTGATAAAACCTAAGACGTCTCTGTAGCTTCCCGCTCCAGAATTTCTTTTGGAGACGTGGTAACGATTTGATGCTCGGTCGGAGAAG
>JACPHF010000018.1 GCA_016188735.1 Parcubacteria group bacterium
AAACCAGAGCACATGGCAGACCTGATTGCCAAAAAGAATATTGCAAGCATTCTTACCACGCAATACGATGTTGTCTTAAATGGGTCTGAAATAGGGGGAGGAAGCATCCGGAATCACAATCCTGAAGCATTGGAAAAGGTGTTTGAGATTATGGGATTTGAAACTGAAAGAATTCGTAAAAACTTCGGACACATGCTTGAAGCGCTTTCCTTTGGGGCTCCTCCCCACGGAGGGATTGCATGGGGGTTTGATCGACTTATGTCTTTACTACAAAACGAACCTTCCATACGGGAAGTCATGGCATTTCCCAAAACAGGAGACGCCAAAGACCCCATGATGGGAGCTCCGTGTGAAATCTCCCCGGAACAGCTCAAAGAGCTTCATCTCAAGACAGGGAAATGACGCGCAATACGAAGATATTCCTCGGAGCGTGCATCGCAAGTTTTGCCTTGTGGCTTTTTGTCGGCAGCTCCATGACCGTCCTGACCGACCGATTCTCCTCGACAGCGGCGGCCTTAGAGAAACCCGAAGAAACGGGACCTGAGCTAAAGCCGGGAGTTCTTTATCCTGACATACAGACGAAATCGGCCTTTGTCATGTACGTTGCTCCCGACAACGCACGGCACGTGCTTTTTGCAAAGGAAGCCGAGCAAAAACTTCCGATCGCCTCTCTCACAAAACTCATGACGGCGCTTGTCGCCATGCAATTCTACGGCCCCGAAGAAAACATCGTCGTAAGCCTGCGGGCCATACAGGAGGAAGGCGACCAGGGAGAATTATTCGAAGGGCAGAATATTACCGCGCACGATATCCTGTATCCTCTCCTTCTGGAATCCAGCAATGACGCGGCGGCAGCTTTGGCAGAACACAAGGGAACGGAAACGTTTATGAACCGCATGAATCAAAAGGCGGTGGAGCTCGGGCTTGTCCAAACTTCGTTCGTGAATCCGACCGGCCTTGACCCCAAAGATCCCGGAACCGAATTCAACGTATCAAGCACCGAAGATCTTGCGTCGCTCGTTGTTGCCATCAAAAATGAATATCCTGAAATCCTGGACATTTCGGCCCTTCCGAAATTCGGCCCGTATACCAATACGGACGAGCTCGCGCGGTCCAACGGCTGGAAAACAAAAGTTCTGGGAGGGAAAACCGGCTGGACCGATCTCGCAAAAGGAAGCCTCATTCTTGTTTTACAAAGCCCTGAGTCTATCGAAGGGCAAAGTCCCGGAGAAAAAGGATATGTCGTATACATCATCTTGGGAGCAGAAAACAGGTTCCAGGAAATGAAAAAATTGGTTGACTGGACGCACGAGGCCTACGCCTGGTGATATGCCAAGCTGCGAACGATGGAATCCTTGCTTTCATTCAGTGTCATAAAAATTGCGCTTGCCGGAACATCGGGATTCCTGGTCGCGTTTCTTTTTGCTCCGTCCCTGCTTTCGTTCCTCGTGCGCCACAAACTCTGGCGCAAAGAAGTGAGAACAAAAGCCCTGGGCGGGGGAACCTTGCCGGTGTTCCAAAAATTCCACACAGAAGGGGAGACGTCGGTTCCGCGCCTGGGAGGATTGCTCGTGTGGCTTGTGCCTCCCTGTATCGCGTTCCTGTTCTTCCTGTTTGAGAAAGTCGATATCTGGCCCGTGGGATCCTTCAATTTCCTGAGCCGTTCTCAGACCTGGCTCCCGGTGGCAACGCTCCTTGCCGCTTCCTTCGTCGGATTCATAGACGACATCCTCCAGGTAATCGTCACTCCTTCCCACAAAATCCTAAAGCGCCTGTGGCCCCTCATGGAAAAATACGGGGCAGGGGGATTGAGCTTGCGGTACCGGCTTTCCCTCATAGGAATCATCGCCATGACCGGAGCATGGTGGTTTTACGAAAAACTCGGATGGAGCACCCTCCACATTCCGGGAGGAGGGGATATCCAGCTCGGCTGGCTCTACATTCCGATCTTCTTCATCGTCATGATCGCGACCTACTCGGGCGGCATCATAGACGGCCTGGACGGGCTTGCGGGAGGAACCTTTGCTTCCATGTTCGGAGCATACGCCGTCATCGCGTTTGCCCAGCATCAGATTGACCTTGCCGCTTTCTGCATTACGCTCGTGGGAACCATTTTGGCCTTTCTTTGGTTTAACATTCCTCCGGCGCGATTCTACATGGGAGAGGCCGGCATGATGGGTCTTACCGCAACCCTCACGGTCGTAGCCTTTCTCACGGACTCGGTGCTCGTGCTCCCGATCATCGGATTTCCTCTGGTGCTGGAATCGGGTTCCACGATCATCCAGTTCTTTTCAAAGAAATTCTTCAAACGCAAGGTGTTCCTCGCGACCCCCATTCATCATCATTTTGAAGCCATGGGCTGGCCGCACTACCAGATCACCATGCGCTTCTGGGTTATTGGCATCGTCATGGCAATCGCGGGCATTGCGATACGCCTTTTAGGATAAATGAAACTCG
>JACPHF010000023.1 GCA_016188735.1 Parcubacteria group bacterium
GGGTTTTTTTCACCTCCAGCCCCATTTCCTTGAGGCGCTCCGCGATCTTCTGGTTCGTAATATGCTCAAAGAGCTGGCCCTCATCCCCCACCTTTACCGAAATGACCACTTCCAAGCCGTCCAAACTGGAAGCGGTGTCCTGAATGTGTTTCAAGGCCTGTTCCGCCTTCGCGGCCAGAATCTCTTTCTGCATGGCCAGCCATTCCAAGGCTTCGGGGGTAGCTTCCCGCACCACATTCTTGGGAAACAGAAGGTTGCGGGCGTAGCCGTCCGCCACTTCCTTGATCTCGTATTTCTTGCCGAGGTTTTTCACGTCTGCCAAGAGAATGACCTTCATATCTCTTCTGTTATATTACAACCCTTTGACAATTTCAATCGCCTTGTCAAGCTGGACGTCTTTCCCTTCTTCCAGGTCTTTTTCCTGCGCCTCCACCTTCACGTCGGGCTCCAAACCCTGGCCGTTTATAAGCGTACCCTTGGGAGTCAGCCAATTTGCCACGGTAATCTTCAGAGAAGACCCGTCTTGCAGATTCTGCAGCTCCTGGACGGATCCTTTTCCGAACGATTTTACGCCCACCAGCTTCACGTTTCTGTTGTCTCTCAGGGCGCCGGCTAAAATTTCCGACGCGGAAGCCGATCCCTCGTTGATAAGCACCACCATGGGATATGAAACCAGCCTGGAAGGCCCTTCCGCGCGGTATTCCTGCTTCTTTGCCTGGCTGGAAAAATCTTCCACCACGACGAGTTGCCCGCGATCCAAGAACCATCCTGCTATGTACTGGGCTATTTCCAGATATCCGCCCGGATTATTCCTCAGATCGAGCACGATCTTCTTTGCGGAAGAATTCTTTATCTCTCCCGCCGCCTTCTGGAAATCCCGTGCGGACTTTTCCGAAAACTGGAAGAGGCGGATGTATGCGATGTCTCCGTCTTTCAGTTCCCATTTCAACGAAGGAACTTCTATGACGGCTCTCGTAATTTCAATGTCCATGGGTTTTTCCCAACTGGTCCTCATGACAGACAGCTTCACAATGCTTCCCCGCGGACCGCGGATAAGCATGACCGCCTCTTCCGTATTCAGTCCGTCGGTATTTTTGTCTCCTATTTTCAGAATCATATCCCCGGCGCGGATCCCCGCTTTCTGGGCCGGCGTTCCCTCCAGGGGGGCTATGACCGTCAGTATTCCTTTCTTGATCCCGATCTCCATGCCAACCCCCTCAAAAGAACCTGAAATGTCATCCAGGAACGTCTTTGCTTCCTTGGGATCCATGAACACGGTGTAGGGATCTTGAAGCGAGGCAACCATGCCCCTGATGGCTCCGTACACCAAATCCTGAGGGTTGATCGAAGAAGATTTCGCGTACTTCTCCTGGATCTGACGCCAGGAATCCCAAAACAAAGAAAAATCAACGTCTCCCGGTTTTCCGATCTCAAGATTCGTGACGCCTTCAATGGGTATGAGCTGCGCCTGATTTTTCCCAATATAGAAACCAGACCCATAGGCTCCCAATACCAATACAACAAAAAAAATAAGGCCGATTCTTTTCCCAAACATATCCATGGAGTCACTGTATCATAATACAATGGCGTGGACAAACCGCTCAGATTATGATAATCTTTCATTGGTACCCAAAAGGAAGGGAGTCAGAAACGAGATGCATGTCCTCACCCAGACAGAGGTGACGGCACGGGAAAAGCTCTCGCAGGAGCTCGCAGAGCTCAGGAGCGGTGCCGCGCAGCCGATCATCTTCGGACCCGACGAGCCGGTCGGATGCAAGATCCATCCGGCCGACCACGCGAGCGACGTCGCGATGGCTCGCGACCTCTTCATCCTCCGCGAGAACCTGATGAGCAGGGCGGAGAGGGTCATCCGGCAGATCCGGAAGATCGACGAGGGAAGCTACGGTCGGTGCGACGACTGCGGCAGCCCCATTCCGGAAGAGCGCCTCGCCGCTGTCCCAGAAGCCATCCGCTGCGTTCCCTGTCAGAAGAACTTGGAGTGCCGCCGCAGACGCAACTGACTCCCGCAACCTCGCGCCATACGCGTTCCCATTTCGCGGTTGACGCGAGAGCGCCCGTCTTCTTATGACGGGCGTTCTCATTTTTACATAAAAAAAGATGTGCCCCCACTCAGAGTCGAACTGAGATCAACGGCTTAAAAGGCCGCTGCTCTACCATTGAGCTATAGGGGCCCGCCTCCTCCGACCAGTTGGCGGATACGGAGGGCAGGCTATCTTGAAATATACTACCTCACATCCCTTCTTTTTTCAATTTCTCCAGAAGTTCCTTCTGCTGCCTGCTGAGTGTCTTTGGTATATGAATCTCAAGCTCATACGGCAGATTTCCCCTTCCCAGCCCCTGGAAATGGGGAATGCCCTTGCCCTGTATCTTCACAACTCTTCCGGATTCCGTGCCGGGCAAAACCTGAAGCAGAACCGAAGCGCCTTCGAGCGTCGGGACCTCAATTTCATCTCCAAGAACCGCCTGGGTGATTGAGATCAGGACTTTGGCATATAGGTCGTCTCCTCTCCGCTCAAACCTTTCATGCGGTTTTACAGAAATGCGCGCGTACAGATCCCCGTTCTTTCCCCTGCGCTTTCCCGCGTCTCCCTTAGCCTCAAACTTGAGAACCTGATGCGTGTCAACCCCGGCTGGAATCACCACAAGCAGTTCTTCCTGTCCCCTGACTCTGCCTTCTCCTTTGCAGACGATGCAGGGTTTTTCCGGTTTTAACCCCTCTCCTGCGCATTCGGGGCATATGCTCAGGCGCGTGAAACTACCAAAGACGGTTTTCCGAATCTGCTGCACCTGGCCCGTTCCCCTGCAAGAAAAACATTCGGACACCTTCGTGCCAGGCTCCGCTCCCACTCCCTGACACCTGGAACACGGTACGAACTTGGACAGAGATACGCGCTCTTCCCTTCTGAGAAGCACGGCTTCAAGGGGAATGCGAAGCTCTACCTCAATGTCTTTTCCCTTTCTGAGATCCGTGAATTCCTGGCCCGCTCCAAAGAAATCCTCAAAGATGTCTCCGAGATCCGGAAAGTCAAACGAAGCTCCCTCTTCAAATCCTTCCTGTGAGCCATGCTGCCATCCCCACTGGAATCCGTTAAATCCCTCGCGCCCCGGGCCTGCCGAAGGGCCTCCTTCAAAGACCCTGCCGAACTTATCGTATTGGGCACGCTTATCCCTGCTGGACAGAATCTGATACGCTTCGCTGATTTCCTTGAAGCGCCCTGCGTCTCCTCCCTTGTCGGGATGGAATTTATGGGCAAGCTTGCGGTACGCCTTCTTCACGTCTTCCTCGGAAGCGCTCTTCGTTATGCCTAAGATTTTGTAATAGTCTTTCATTTATTGGCCTCAGTTTGCCTTGGGCTGTTCGGGTCCCGATTCCGGCTCTTGCCCCTGCTCCGGTTTCTGCTTGTACATTTCCGCCCCTATCTTCTGCAACGCCTGCGAAAGCGCGTCTGCGGCCTGTCTGATATCTTCGATTGTATCTTGGTCTTTTATCTTCTTCAATGCCTCTGTTTTTTCTTCCACTTCCTTCTTCACTTCCGCGGATACCTTGTCCCCGCCGTCTTTCAGCGCCTTCTCCGCCGTGTACACGAGGGCGTCCGCGTTGTTCTTCGCGTCAATGAGTTCCCTGCGCTTCCTGTCTTCTTCCGCGTGCAGATCTGCCTCCTTTTTCATGCGTTCCACTTCTTCTTTTGAGATTCCCGTGGATCCCTCAATGCGAATACTCTGGTTCCTGCCCGATGCCTTGTCCTTTGCGGTCACCTGCAGGATTCCGTTTGCGTCAATGTCAAAGACCACTTCAATCTGGGGGAGCCCTCGGGGAGAGGGAGGGATGCCGTCCAACACGAATTTGCCCAAAGATTTGTTATCATGCGCAAGGGGACGTTCTCCCTGGAGCACGTGCACCTCAACAGACGTCTGATTGTCGGCAGCCGTGGAGAATATCTGGCTCTTTGACGTGGGCACCGTGGTGTTTTTGGGAATGAGCACCGTGCTCACGCTTCCCAGGGTTTCAATGCCCAGCGAAAGCGGAGTGACATCCAGCAAGAGCACGTCTTTCACCTCTCCTTGCATAATGCCTCCCTGAATGGCGGCTCCAATCGCAACCACTTCGTCCGGATTGATGCTCCGATTGAGTTCCTTGCCAAAAAGGGCTTTCACGGCTTCTTGTATGGCGGGCATGCGCGTCTGGCCTCCCACGAGCACCACCTCATCAAGATCTTTAAGGGAAAGCTTGGCCTCCTTGAGTGTTTGAGCCATGAGCTCCAATGATTTGTCCAGATATTCTTTCACCATGGCTTCCAGCTGAATACGGGACAAGCGAAACAGCAGGTGTTTTGGACCCGAGGCATCGGAGGTGATAAAGGGCAAATTGATCTCGGTCTCGGTGGCGCTGGAAAGCTCAATCTTTGCCTTTTCTGCCCCTTCTTTCAGGCGCTGGAGAGCTAAGGGGTCTTGCGAAAGATCGATGCCCTGGTCTTTCTTGAACTGATCAACAAGCCAGTTCAAGATTTTCTGGTCAAAGTCTTCTCCGCCAAGATGCGTGTCTCCTCCGGTTGCCTTGACCTCAATGGTGTCTTCCGAAACCTCCAGCACCGAGATATCAAAGGTTCCTCCTCCAAAGTCATACACCGCGATCTTTTCGTCTTTCTTTTTCTGAAGCCCGTAGGCAAGGGCGGCTGCCGTCGGCTCGTTGATGACGCGCTTTACCACAAAGCCGGCTATTTCACCCGCCACCTTGGTTGCTTTGCGCTGGCTGTCGTCAAAGTACGCGGGGACCGTAATGATTGCCTCGGTGATCTTTTCTCCGAGCTTTGCTTCCGCATCCTCCTTGAACTTGCGCAATATTAAAGCCGAGATTTCGGGCGGCTTGTACCATTTCTCTCCCATCTTCACCTCAACCCCTCCTTCCTGGTCTTGACGGATCTCGTAGGGCAGAAGCTGCTTGTCGCGCTGGACTTCGGGATCCGAAAATCTCCGGCCGATGAGGCGTTTCACCACGGATATCGTGTTTTTTGGATTGGTAATCTGCTGGCGCTTTGCCTGAATTCCAACGAGCATCTCCCCGTTCTTTGCCTCAGCCACCACGGAAGGCATGGTTCTCGCTCCTTCCTTATTCTCAATGATTTTGGGCTCCCCGCCTTCCACCACCGCCATGGCGGAAAAGGTGGTCCCCAGATCGATTCCTATGATTTTTGCCATATGTGTATGAATTATTTAGCGACTTTTACTTTAGCTGGTCTTAACAATTTTCCCAAGAACAGATATCCCCTTTCAACTTCTTCAATCACGGTTCCGGGCTCTTTTCCTTCTGCCGTTTCCTCTCCCACGGCTTCGTGAAGTTCGGGATTGAACTTCTGGCCTAGCGTCTGGAAAGGTTCTGCTCCCTGGCTTCTGAGAAATTCCCGCAACTGGGATATGACCTGCAAACATCCTTGCGTTACAGGGTTCGCCTTGTCCGATTCGGCCGCCTGTTGTTCCGCCCGTTCAAGATTATCGAGCACCGGAAGCAGTTTGAGCAAGAATTCTTCCTGACTATACCGCATGAAACTGCCGATGCGCTCCATCTCTTCCTTCTTATAGTTCAGCAGGTCCGCGCGCGCCCTCTGCCATCCTGCAAGATATTCGCCGCGCTCTTGGATGGCCTTTTCCAGAGCCTGCTGCGGTTCCTCGGTTGTCTTTTTTTCTTCAGTTGTCTTTTTTTCTTCCATAGGAAATAAGCAAATCGATATTTTTTTCGTATTCCATGCGCTTCGGACCCACCATCGCAACCAGGCCAGCCTGCCTGGAATCAAAACTAGATCTGCGAACGATAATCGCAAAATCTTTCACCTTGGAAAACGGATTCTCTTTGCCAATATACACCTCCATTGCCTTTGCGGGAAGGAAATTGGCAATGTGTTTCTCCACATCCTCCACGAACTTCGTAAGGTTCCAAAGAGAATCTCTCTCTTCAAACTCGGGCTCGCGGAGCAAATGTTCCCATCCCTGTTTCCACATCGTACCCGATCTTGGCGTATATCCCAGTACGAGAGCGGTCGTGGATTCTGCTAATTGATCCAGAAGCTCAAACCGATCCGCGACGAGTTGCGAAAGCTCTTCTTCTCTTTTTTCAATCTCTTGGATAATGTCGTCTACGACAAACCGATATCCCCTGTCTGTCGGGATTCTTCCGGCCGACACATGGGGCTGTTCCAGATATCCTTTCTCCATTAAGACCAGGAGCTCGCTGCGAATGGTTGCGGGAGAAAAATCAAAACCAGCCTCCTTTTCCAGCCATTGGGAACTGATCGGGTGGGCCGACTGAATGTAGCCTTCCACCAGGCTTTCCAGTATGGTCTTCTGGCGCTCGGTAATGATCATGTATCTTTTATGATTATACGAAAAACAAAATTAGCAGTCAAGAGCTATGACTGCCAAAACAAAAGAAGAGCATTGCTGCTCTCCTTGGTTCTGGGGGTGGAGTGGGCCACCCCCAGAACCTTGGCTCGCCTAGATGACGCGCACCTCAGGGCAGGTCCGCGACTTGACGACGTGGTAGAACGTACCGAACATGTCGGTGATGCCCCTGATCTCGCGGGCCGCGGGGATCTTCGCCGGAGCGACCGCCATCTGGAAGGGCCTCAGAAAGATCATGAGGAACTTCTCCATGAAAGCGGTCAGGCTCTGCAGCCAACGGGCCTGGTCTTCCCTGGGAAGCGGGTTGCCGTTGACGCCGGTCGCGAAGAACGTCACGATCATGAAGACGAAGGCCAGGGCCAGCGCGAGAACGAGATCCCAGTCCAGCGGCTCCGCGGTGAAGGGAATGCCCAGCAGCGCGATTCCGCTCACGAGCACACCGAGGCCGAGCATGGGCTTGATCAGGTAGCCGGCGAGCCGGCTGATCCGAGCGACGGGCACGAGCCAGATGAACAGGGTCCCCCAGAAGAACTTGCAGAAGTTGAGCTCTTCCGGGTCGACACCCCAGGCCGCGATGAAGAGACGCAGGAACCAGGACTGGCGCGAGATGGAAATGTGCATTATCAATGAGCCCCTTTCCGCTTCATCAGGTTCCTTATAAACCTGTGTATTTAAATGATAGCATATATAACCAAATCTGTCAACCCCTGTTTTGGATATTCTTCCTGTGGTATAATTTCCTAATATGCTCAGAACCATTCAGGGCCCTGCCGTAAAATGGGTGGACATTCAGAATCCAACCAAAGAAGACATTGACTCTACTATCCCGTATACAGCAAAGAAAGAAAAGAAACCCGCCCCAGGGAGCTTGATATTCTGGTTACCAAAGACGCGGTCATCACCGTGCACTACAGCTCCATTATTCCCGTGAAAGCCCTGTTTGACGACTGCAACCTGTATGCCGAAACGCGCAATACGTATATGAGCCAGGACGCGGGGAATCTTCTCTTTCATATTCTCAGCGGATTCTGGAAGCAATCTCTTTTGAAACTCACGAGGGTAAACCTGAAAATAGATCAGATTGAAGAAAAAATCTTCCAGGGAGAAGAACGCACCCAAGTGCGGGAAATCTCGCTGGCGAAGGCAGACGTCATCAACTTCTGGAGAATCGTTGAACCTCAGGGAGAAATTCTGAAGCTGCTCCGGAAAGAAGGAGTGAATTTCTTCGGGCCCGAGGTGGAACCCTATCTTTCAGACATCATGGACGACTACAACCAGTCGGTGCACGAACTGGAAACGGCCAGGGAAACCGTACGGGCACTCGAAGAAACTAATAATTCCCTGCTCACCGCAAAGACGAACGAAGTCGTGCGCCTCCTTACCGTGATTTCCACGCTCGTTCTCCCGCTCACGTTCATTGCCTCCGTCTTTGGCATGAATGCCCTGCTGCCGCTTGGGGATCATCCGAAAGATTTCTGGTTCATTTTGGCTTCCATGGCAATAGCCATGGCAATAATGTACTTCTATTTCAAGCGCAAGCGATGGGTGTAAGGTTCGCATTGATTCTCGTCATCCTTGTGGCTGCATTTCTGAGACTGTGGCAGCTTCAGGACATTCCTCCCGGCATCTATCCTGACGAGGCGCAAAACGCAACGGATGCGATCCAAACCCTAGAAACCAGACAGCTCCAGGCCTTCTATCCCGCAAACAACGGCAGGGAAGGCCTTTTTAATAATCTGACGGCTCTCTCGTTCGCACTATTCGGCATCAGCATCTGGTCGTTTAAGATCGTGCCGGCTGTAGCCGGAATTCTCACCGTTTTTGCCCAATACCTTCTTTCCAAAGAACTTCTTGGGAAAATCCTGGATAAGAAACGGGCCGAACTTGCTGGGCTTCTTGCCGCGTTTCTCCTTGCGGTCTCGTTCTGGCATATAAATTTCAGCCGCATACAGTTCCGGGCAATTCTCGTGCCTCTCGTCCTTTCGTTTGCTTTCTTTTTCCTCTTACAGGGCATGCGCACCAGAAGAATCTGGAATTTTGCCGCTGCCGGCGTTATCTACGGCTTGGGTGCCTACACCTACATCAGCTTCCGGTTCTCGGCGCTGCTCATGGCAGGAGCTTTCTTCATATGGCTCTTCCAAGCACTCAAAGAACAATGGGAAAAACGATTCATTGTTTCATTCTGCGTTTTTTCTTTCATTGCCGTTGCGGCTGCAGCTCCCCTGCTCTTGTATTTCTTCTCCAATCCCGAGTTCCTCGTCTCCAGGGCCGAAGGCATCTCAATATTTGCCAAAGAGAATCCCCTCGCGGCTTTTGGAGAAAGCCTGGGAAAACACCTTGCCATGTTTCACGTCGCAGGAGATTCCAACTGGCGCCATAACTTTTCAGGAGCTCCTGAATTGTCCCTGGCAGCCGGCCTCTTTGTGCTTATTGCAGTCGCATATGCTATCAAGCGATGGAATAGCGTCTATGTTCTTCTCTTCATTTGGTTCTTTGCCCTTCTATTGCCGGGAGTGCTTACCTTTGAAGGCATCCCGCATTCGCTCAGCGTCATC
>JACPHF010000022.1 GCA_016188735.1 Parcubacteria group bacterium
AGAATTCTTTGCATGGGAGAGACGCGCATTCTTGCGTCTTTTTTTCAGCCGCTGCTCCTTGCGCTTCAAAACACGATCTCATACGAAGACCGACTTGGGGACCCGGAATCAGGGTGCCTGCGTTAATGTCCTGAATGATGTTTTCTCCAACCGTGGCTTTCAGGCATTCAAGCACTTCGGGCGGTGTTTCTTTGAGAGCTGCACGAATTTGCTCAGTACCTTCTTGAATCATCTTCATTTGATCTTCGTCTAAGAGATTGTGTTCTTTGCCAAACGCAAAGCAGGATTCCATGTTTTCTGGATCGTTGCAGTAGGCTTCGCATGCTTCCTTAGATTTGCAGCCTCCGGGCCCCCCTTGACTTCCCACCATCCTGGCGACCGTGGCCTCGTCTTTGCTGATGAATCCCGCTTTTTCCGCAAAGGCTATGCATTCTTCGAAATTCGCCTCAACGGCGCAGAAAGATTCGCATTCGTCTTTTGAACGGCAACCGCCCGGAGTTTCCCCTTTTGCCAAAAGCCCCATGAAGGTGGCAAACTCCGCCTGATCTTGCTCATTCAAGAATCCGGCTTCCTTGGCGAAATTGAAACATTCAACCGTGTTCTCGGGATCAGAGCAATACGTGAAACAAGCGTCTTTACCCCGGCAATCCCCAGGCATCTTGCCGCCTTGATTCAGGTATGCGGCAACCCTTCGTGCCTCATCCAGCTCCTGGGGATCGTCAATCAGGTTGTTCTCCTCCACAAAGTCAAGGCAGTCTGTCAGATTGTTGACGTCGGCGCAATACTTGTAGCATTCTTCGGCGCTCGTGCACCAGCCGGTGCCGCCGGAAACGGCGGACTTGGTAAATTGCTTGGCACCTTCGATTTCCTCATCTGAAACAAGGTTGTGCTCTATGGCAAAATCCCAGCAGACCCCCATTCTGTTTTCAGGTTCGTCGCAAAATGCGCGGCACTCCACCTCGTTCCGGCAGCCGCCCAGCTCCGCGACAGGATAGACAATATCGCTTATAGAAGACGCCTGCACCACAAACACGGATGCTGCAACGAGAACACCGCTAAACAGAATTGCAGAAACGATGAGGAGGAACGCCTGCTTCATCATTGAAAAGGATTCTTATATATTTTATCGATGGGGTTCGTATTCACCTGCTCAAAGGGATTCGTTTCGGGCAGGCTCTTTTTCACGGGATTTGCAGCTTCTTCAAATAATTGAGCGCCCAAACTGGCTTCTTCCCTGGGAATCACCCCCGGGATTTCCGGAGTTGTCTTTCGTGTTTGGAAATACCAAACACCGATTCCAACAAGAACTACGATTGCGATTCCGATACCCGTATAAAGCTGCTTGGTATTCATGCTCATCTCTATAGTTACATAGTATATCGCCAGGCACCTACCGTCCACATGTCAATACTACCATACTACCATCTCTATAAACTCCGTGTAAACAAAACAGCCCCGCCAAAGCGGGACTGTTTTGGAAACCTGGTAAGAATTACCAGTTTCTTCCTCCGCGGTCTCGGTTGCCTCCAAAACCTCCTCCTCTGCCATCGCGCTGGAAACCTCCTCCTGTTCTTGGGCGGGGCTCCATGGGACGGGCTTCATTCACTGTGATGTTGCGTCCTTCAAGATCCTTGCCGTTGAGCAGTTCAATGGCTTTCTGCGCTTCCTCTTCGGTAGACATTTCAACGAAGCCGAATCCCTTGGAACGGCCGGACATCTTGTCGATGATCACGGTTGCCGATTCAACGGTTCCTGCCTGAGAAAACGTCTCTTTCAGAGTGTCTTCGGTGGTGGTGTAGGGCAATCCTCCCACGTATAATTTCTTTGCCATGTTGTTCTTGACACAAATAATTATCTGCAAGTCGACCTGACGTAATTTTCTAGTATCAACTTACACTTATTTGTGCAAGGAAACAGAAAACACATACACTTGCTTCAAAGGGAGTATAGCCTATCCACGGAATAATGTCAAGGGCTTGAGCGATTAAGACTCGGCCTTCTTGCGGAGCGCGTTCCTGAGTATTCTTTTGCGGATGCGGACGCTTTTCGGAGTCACTTCCACGAGCTCGTCGTCCCCTATGTATTCCAGGGCCTGTTCCAAAGACAATATCCTTTTGGGAACAAGATCGTCGGTGACGGCTTCCCCTTTCGCGCGGAAATTCGTAAGATGCTTTTCTTTGCATACGTTGACCGCGATATCGGAATCCTTTGCGTTCTGTCCAACCACCTGGCCTTCGTATACCTGCTCCCCCGGACCTATAAACAATGCCCCGCGCTCTTGCGAATGCACAAGTGCGTATGCCGTCGTGGCTCCTGATTCGTGAGCAATGAGCGAGCCGTGCGTATTCGTTTCAATAGATTGTATTTTCGGAAAATACCCCGCGAACAGGGAGTTCACGATACAGGTGCCCCGTGTTCCGAGCATCAGCTCATTCCTGAATCCGATGAACCCTCTCGTTGAAATGAAGAAGTGGAAATACGCGGTGTTGCGTTCGGCCCGCATATTCTTCATTTCTCCTTTTCGCATGCTCATCTTCTGAATGACCATACCAGAGTACTCCTCCGGAACCTCTATCCACACGTCTTCCATGGGTTCCAGCACCTTTTCTCCTTCCGTCTTGAATATCACCTCCGGCTTTGAAACCTGGAATTCGTATCCTTCCCTGCGCATTTTTTCTATGAGAATCGAAAGATGCAGTTCCCCTCTTCCGCTCACGGAAAACGAATCAGCCGAAGAGGTTTCTTCCACCTGAAGCGCAACATCGTTATCCAGCTCTTTGAACAGCCGCTCTCTCAGATTGCGCGACGTGCAGTATTCGCCCTCTTGCCCGGCAAACGGAGAGTCGTTCACGGAAAAGATCATCTTCAGGGTTGCCTTCTCAATGGAAACAACGGGCAAGGCTTCTGGCGATTCCGCGTCCGCAATGGTGTCCCCGATGTTCACGTCGGGAATTCCGGCAACCGCGGCAATGTCTCCGGCAGGCACCGCGTCTGCCGCAACCCGCACAAGCCCCAGATACGTCGCGAGCTCTGTGATCTTGTACTCTTTCGTCTCTCCCGTGCTCTTCATGTGCGCTATCCTCATGTCTTTCCGCAGCGTGCCCCGGTGAACGCGGCCTATCGCAATTCTCCCCTGATAATTATCCGCATGTATCGAAATCACCATCATCTGCAAGGGGGCCGCTTCATCCACCCGAGGGGCCGGAATGTGATTGATGATCGCGTCGAACACGGGAACAATATTTTTCATTGAAGCAAGATCCGGAGAGACGCCGGCCACCCCGAACTTGCCGGCCGCGTACAGAACGGGAAAGTTGAGCTGCTCATCCGTTGCCCCGAGCTCCATGAAGAGCTCTAATATCTTTTCGTGCACGTATCCCACGCGGGCGTTCCGCTTATCCACCTTATTGATCACGACGATGATTTTGTGTTTTGCTTCAAACGCCTTTTTCAATACGAAACGGGTCTGCGGCATGGGGCCGTCCTGGGCGTCCACAAGCAGCAGGGAACCGTCTGCCATATTCAGGACGCGCTCAACTTCTCCGCCAAAATCGGCGTGTCCCGGGGTGTCAATGATGTTGATTTTTACCCCTTGATACACGACGGCCGCGTTCTTTGAAAAAATGGTGATGCCGCGCTCCTGTTCCAGTTCGTTGGAATCCATGATCAACTCGCCCTCTCCAAGCTTGCCGAGGGTTGTTTCCGACTGCTTCAAAAGCGCGTCTACCAAGGTAGACTTCCCGTGGTCAACGTGAGCGATGATGGTGACGTTGCGGATTGGGTTCTTCATAAAAAAGAGGTCCGGCATTCTTCGCAGGGCCTCTTGCCACAATAGATGGAAATTTCCCAAAAGTCAAACGGTTGTTTATTGCGGAAGTTCGCATCCGGTCTTTTCCGAAAGCTGCAAAAGCGGTATCTCGCCGGTCAAACGGGAACCATCCGCGAATTCCCACGTGGGATATCCGTCTATCTTCTTCTCTATGCACAGGGCAAGGCCGTTCTCCGAACACTCAACGTAAGGAAGATATTTTGCCGATTTGCCGAACATCGCTTTCTGTTTCTGGCAATGCGAACACCAAGAAGCCCCGTAAAATACGGCGCCCTTGTCCTGCAGGCATTGGGCAAATGCGTCCAGGTTCAGGGTTCCACCGTTTGTCCCGATGAAAAAGTAGATCCCCGCAATAATTGCGATGCCCGGAACAGCAAGAATTAAAGAATTACTTGCGCCTTTTCTCATTATCACACCCCGCAGCTTGACCCGTTTCTTTCTTTCGGCATGAGATCAAGTAGCTTAATCTCTTTGCTGACGTTTTCGTACCATCCGCTGCCCGTTGAGAAATCTTTGCCCATGACCACCCTGGCATCAACTTGTTCCCAATCTATGTTTTTCACTGCTTTAAAGTAGAGAGCGGTTTGGATGTAGTTGTCCGGAAACCAGAATGAATTGAATGCGAGGGCTTCCCCGTAGAGTTCATCCTCGGTCAGTCCTTGGGTCGCGCCAAGCTGGAGCAAACCGAGAAGGGCTGAACCGTGATTGCAGTCCTGAAAAAAGGTTGAATTGTTGCAGCAGGGTCGATATGTATTTTTGGCAATTTTAGTTACCAGGGCTTCCTGCTCTGGCGTAAGCTCAACTATGTTGAGAGGCAAAATTAAACAGGGATTTTCCATTCACGGGACTTGACTTATTCGACTCCATGTAATTCGAAAGCCCCAGCGGCCAAAGAAGATTCACATAATACTGAGCATTCGCTCGGGTAAGAAGAATGGGCGCGGGAGAGGGCTTTGCAAGCACGTCTTCCAATTCCGGAGGAAAACCGCCTCGTCCCTGATACACGGCCTCAAACTTGGCTTGGTCAATAACGCCATGTTCCACGAGCTTCACGACGCTATCGCCGAGCTGGATTCTGCTCTGGAAGCCTTGCTCCGGCAGAACCTTGGCCAAAACTTCGTCAAACAACAGATTACCGGTTGTCGCAATATCCGCGCCATGGAGTTGGTTGTCGTTAAAGTTCAAGGTTGTATTTTGACTCAATGCCCTTGCAACCACGGGGTCGGTTTTAAGCATCCCCCAGGCAAGATTCAGAAGAAGCGCAACAACCACCAACAAACCCCAGAGTCGAGCCGCATCGCTATCTTTGAACGAAGCGTCTCGAGGCGCAGGACAAATTCCCTTCTCGCAGTCGGATTCCAACTTTCTCAGGTCTTTCCGTATTAACCAAATTGGCAGGGCAAGAAGTCCCAATGAAAGGGCTTTGAGCTCCAAACCTCCAAGAGGGAAAACGGCAAGGCCGCCGGCGATACCGATGGCGGAAAGAATGGTCGCGCCGCAAACAGGGCAGGCGGAAGCCGCGATTCCCACAAGGGATCCAATGCCGCTGCCCGCGGCGGATCCTCCCCTGCCAAGGCTCCGGAGGGTAAAACCAAATTTTCTCCAACGATAGACGAAAAGCGACACGCTGATTCCAAATAGGACAATCGCGCCAAGCGTGAGTACGACATACGGCCAGAAATACAAAGGCATGCCCCCAAAATCTCTTATGAGACTGCTAATGCTCGAGTCGAGCCGCAGGGCCCAATAAAGCGCGAGGAAAAATCCAAGAGAGGCGGCAATGCCGATGAGCGCGTAAAACAACGCGGTATCAAACTTCGTATCCTTCATTGTTTTGACCATGTAAAAGGATTATACCCCTTCAATAAATTCAGGGCAAGCAAAAAACCGCCCAGTTGACAATTCTTTAGGGTGTAAATTTTAGAAGCCAGGCGTCTAACACCTACCACTACTCTATTTCTTAACAATCTGTTTCCAGAGCCAAATCACGGCAAGGATTCCAACGATAAGCCATACAAACCATACAAGTGAAACGGGCCAGGAACCTGTTCCTCCGGGCCACATTGAATTTTGGCCCCAATTCCCCATCATCTGCATCATGGGCATAAATCCTATCCCTTGAGACGGAAAAGCCGCAGAAGCGTCACAGCCACTCAATCGCTTGCCCATCGCTACGTGCATTGCCTCTTCGCCTTCCTCACCCATCATCCGTGTCATCATCGCATTCATTGCTTCATGCGAATCTCCCATCATTTGGCCCATGTAATACTCTCCGAGCGCGCCGAAATCTTCTTCAGATAAGTCCGCGCATACAACCTCTTTTGCTTGAAGTTTCTGCCAAATCACCTTGCCCTCAGCCTCTTCGCGAGCGGTGTGGTCATCCGTGGAAAGACTGCCGCTAGGCATTTGAGCGTCCGCTGTTGATCCTGTTCCCATAAAGAGAAGGGTGGTGACTGCAAAAATTATAAGGAAGCTTCTCATAAGATTATGAATGCTTATTTTCCTCTGCGTGAGCAATTATCTCAATATTACAGCTTTTGTGCTCCAGGCACCACGCCTCGCACTTCTCGGCCCATTCGCGGCTTTCATAATGAAAACCGCACTCCTCGCATTGGTATAGTTCTTTATTGCTTGCCCCGAGCGTAGTCGAGGGGTCTTTTTGAATGACTTTGACCATGCTCAATAGGAAATAACTAAATCTCGTTTAGTTTTACATTTATTTACCAAACCACGGCTTCTTTAAAATAACCTCACTGTCGGGGGTAGTCACCAAATAGGCCACCGCAATTAAAACCGCTAAAATAAGCAGAATTTTTAAAATAAGATAAAGTTTTTTCATTTTAATTCGGCGTTAGTCGGCACACATTCTCTCAACAATGCCGTCTTCTACCGTATAAAAACATCCGCTAAAAAAATTCTTCCACTGTCCGCAGGCTCCGGTCTTTTCCACTTGTTCTTTGTTTGCGATTTTTGATATTTCACCGGCAGACAGGTCGGTTTCGCAAAAACCCTCGCATT
>JACPHF010000024.1 GCA_016188735.1 Parcubacteria group bacterium
GATTCTTCAGTCCGATGATGCGCATGAGCGTTCTGATCGCCCGCGCCGTGGAACCCTCGCGCCCGATGATCTGCCCCATGTCGTCTGGGTGCACCTTGAGCGTCAGAAGAACTCCCATTTCGTCAACCTTCCGGTCTATCTTCACCTCATCGGGATGGTCGGCCAGCGCTTTCACGACGTATTCGAGGAGTTCCTGATCGATAAATGTTTCTGCCATGGTATGGAAATTCGGCTTGTCAGATGGTTCGACCTTTCGGTAATTTTCTGCTTATCAAGTTTGCGGAGTGACTTCCGTCTTCTCTTCTTGCTTTGGCGCTTCTTCTTCTTTCTTTGGGGTGGCGTGCTTGGGAATTTTTTTCCCTTGCACAATGCCTTCCGAAACAAGCATGTTCCATACGGTATCCGAGGGCTTGGCTCCCACCGCAATCCAATGCTTGATGCGATCTCCCAAAAACTTACGATCCTTAGTCAGCGGATTATACCGCCCCACTTCCTCCACAAAACGGCCTCCCCGGGGAGGGTTCTTCTTGTCGGTCACAACCACCTTAAACGCAGGCTGGTTCTTCTTCCCTATTCTGAACAACCGAATGGTCAACATGGTGATAATCCTACTCCTCCTTCTCAAACTTTTCAAGGGCTTCCTTGGCCGCCTGTTCTTCCGCTTCTTGTTTTGAGAAACCTTCGCCCTGTCCGGCGAGTTCGTTTCCAAGAAACGCCCCAATCACGAAATGCTTCACGTGATCCGGTCCGGATTCTTTCAAGAGCTTGTAGACGGGCGTGATGTTAACCTTTTCCTGCGCCACTTCCTGGAAGCGGGATTTGGCGTCCTGGAACAGGTGCTCCTCCTGCACCAGGGAGATCTTGGGCAGCAGCTGGTGTTCCACGAACCTTCGCGTTTCCGCAAGCCCCCGGTCAAGATACATGGATCCGACCAAAGCCTCAAAGGTGTTGGCCAAGATATAATCCCGGGCCTTCCCTGTCTCTCTTTTTTCTCCGCGCGACAATAACAAGAAATCGTTCAGATCCATCTCTCGTGCCACCATGGACAGCATTTTGGAGTTCACCAATGCCGCCATCCAGCTTGTCAGTTCTCCTTCCGGTTTATCCGGAAAAGAAGCGTACAGATAGTCCGTGACGATGAGTTCAAGAACAGCGTCTCCAAGAAACTCCAGACGCTCGTTGTGGAACAACGGAAAATCAACGTTTTCGTTCAGATAGGATCGATGGACAAAAGCCTGCGTCAGCAGATCCTTGTTTTTAAATTTTACACCGATCTTCTGTTCCAACAGCGAAAAGTCTTTCATTGCTCTTCCCGTGCTTTTTCTTTTGGCTTCAATCCTCCTTCGAGTTCCCGGTATACCGTGCCCAGCACCCCGTTTATAAATCTTCCGGACGATTCTCCGCTGAAATTCTTGCCAAGCTCTATTGCTTCGTTAATGGCAACCTTGGGCGGAACCTCGTCTTTGTTTTCGTAGAGAAGTTCAAAGAGTCCGAGACGCAATACGTTCCTGTCCACCACCGTGATCTGATTTACCGGCCATTCGGGAGCTGCTTTTTCAATAATCGCGTCCAGCTGGGGAAGATGCTGAATTACTCCCCGCACAAGCTGCCAGATGAAGTCCACGCTTTCCAATCCGGGGCCGAACTCCCGAATGTTACGTTCTACGATGGAATCGAGTGTTTCCTTTTTCTTGCCCCAAAAATCCCATTCGTACAGGGATTGCATGGCAATGGATCGTGAAAGGTGCCGAGAAGCCATATACGAACAACGTCAAATACAAAGCTCAAACGGGTTTCTTCTGCGTTGCCAATTCTTTTTCTTTCTGTTTTCGTTCTTTCTTGGTAAGACCGGCAAGCGTATCAATAACCTCATGCCCCTTGTAATACCCGCACGAAGAACAGACGCGATGAGAAAACGTGTCTTTTCCGCAATGATCGCACAATACAAACGACTGCTCCTTGATGAAATAGTGCATCCTGCGCTGGCCCTGCCTGGATTTGGAACGATGCTGTTTTGGAACCGCCATATCGCCCACAATAACAAAAAGTAAATCTTTTTGCAAGGGCGGGAATTCTTCTCCGCCAGTTGGCAGACTAATTTCTAATAAATGTTTTTCTGTGCAAAGGACACGGCCCGTGCTTTTTGAGCATGGCAAAGTGAAAAGATGTGCCGTATCCTTTGTGCCGGTCAAAACCATAAACCGGATATTTCAGATGATACTTGTTCATTAAGCGGTCTCTCCTGACTTTTGCGATAATGGAAGCTGCGGCGCAGGAAAACACTTTCTGATCTGCCCTGACAATGGATTTTTGCGGCAAAGGAAGGCGCGTTTTCATATTTCCGTCTACGATGAGGAATTCAACGCGTTTTCCGAGTTTCCGCTCTAAGGCCCGCACCGCCCTCTTCATTGCAAGCTGATTCGCCTGGAAAATATTGAGTGCGTCTATGCCGTTGGATTCCACTTTTCCTACCCCCCAGGCAATCGCAGGATGATGAACGAGAAACGGGTATATGCGTTCGCGCTGAAGTTCACTGAGAAGTTTTGAATCCCGCACCAGTTCAAGAAAAGAAAACTTTTCAAACGGAAACCGAAGAATTGCAACCGCGCACGCCACCACGGGACCAGCCAAAGGCCCTCTGCCTGCCTCGTCTATGCATGCAACCCTTCTGTATCCCTTTTCCCAGAGTTTTTTCTCTTCTTTGAAAGTCGGATGTATCATTTGTATTCTCTCATGGTAGCACGTTATAGACATTGATTTCAGAGTATGGTATGATACGAATCGGCACATCGACATCATCGAATGAGAGGTACTAGAAATGCCGAGCGGTTAAGCTACGGACCCTCCGCTTGGGTTCGCTTCCGGGTGTCGCATGCGTGCGACGCCCACAGACGTAGGCTGGGGAGAGATCTTCGCGCCGATGTGGGGCGGCACACAGAACAACTTTAAGAAGGGACCCCATGATCGCCGTACTGAGCTACGAACCCGACCAAGAGCTCTTCGCACACATGGAAGCGCTCGCCCAGACCCATCACGAGGAGGTGAAGCTCTTCACGAGCTTCAAGGGCGCGGAAGAAGCTGTCTGCCGCGGCCGCGTTCAAAGCAGACCGGACAAGCCTGCCGGTGAGACGGTGACGCAGGTCATCGTCCACAACCGCCCAGCCCCAGCCGCTTCCAGAGAACCGACTCCGATGACCGCCGTAAGGCGCTTCAACGACTGCTGGGGCACAAGAGGCGGCGAGCGCGTTCTCGAGGCCGTGCTCTTCCCAGAGCCTCTGTTCACGCGTTCGAACCGCGATTCCGAGCGACCTCGCTGGCGACACACGGCGATCCTGCTCACCTAGTACCACGCACACAAAGGCCTCCCCTTACAGGGAGGTCTTTTTATTTGACAAAAATACAGTTTCTGTTAATCTTAATATAGCTCAAAAGATAAGAGGAGGAGGTGTTAACCGATGGCGGTCAGTGTTGCTCTCGAAATCACGTGCGTTGAGTGCGGTACTTCCGTTCCCAGAAACGAGGTACGCTACCTTGTGCTCTGGAATCGGGAAAGGAGAGAATACTTTCCCGCCGCCTTCGGCCGGAACTGCTGTCTCAAGACGGCTCAATGGAAGAACCGGCCGCTCGGCAGGAATCGGCCGATACCGGTATTCCCCCGGCGCAGGGCAGCACAAGTCCACGCCGAAAAACTGAACGCCAAACTCAGGTGGCGTCCAGTTCCCATGACCGACCCCATGGCCGAGCCAGAGCAGCTCCCAGTCGTTCTCGGTGAGCCGAAGAACACATGGAGCGACCTCGATCGTTAACACGTCACATTCGCACTGCAAGGTGTTGAGTATACGCAACATCTCAAGAAGCACTGACTGGCTGTGGGATGAAAGAGTCGCAACCTCGATTCTCTACGCCTGCGCAGATGCGTGCAAACCCGGATGAGCGGGGAAGGGCAAGGTGGTCTGACGTCCCACCAAACCCAACCCTGCCTCCGGGTCTTTTTTTATAATTTGTTTTATGCGCCCACTCAGCTATTGACATTTTTATACAGATATGCTAAGCTATATTTAGTACAAAGGAGGGTTTGACAAAATGTTCTGGTTTTCACGGCGCAAGTCGCAGCGGGCGATCCGTCCGACCAAGATCGAGGTTCTGCCCAAGGGTACGCCTTGGGTGATGGTCAAGAAGAAGGACTACGGAGAAGCCCTGTTCATGCTGGCGGGCGGCATCTTTCTGTTCCTGTGCTTCGCAGGCATAGTCCTGCTCTTCGCCCGCCAGGAACAGGCGGCCGGTGGGATCATCGCGGTCCTGGTCATCGTCACTCTCGGCGGCACGGTCATCGCCGTCGGAGTCATGGCGATCTGGATGATCTTCGCCACTGTTCGATACCTGATCACCGGAAAGCCGATCGACGGCTGAACC
>JACPHF010000011.1 GCA_016188735.1 Parcubacteria group bacterium
GGATGCGGATAATTCCACTTCATTGGATCAGGTTGAGAAAATGTGGCCGGAATTTGAAAAGGGATTTGACGTGGTCATAGGTTCCCGCGATATCAAGGGAGCCGAGCTGCCCGTGCCCCAGTCCTGGCTGCGGATGCGCCTGGGAGATATTTTTAACATCATTGTCCAGATCACCTCGGGCCTTTGGGGTATGTGGGATACGCAATGCGGGTTTAAGGGATTTACCAAAAAGGCGGCAGAAGAATTGTTTTCACGGGCCACCATCGAGAGATGGGCCTTTGATGTTGAAATCCTGGTGCTTGCACGGAAGCTGAGGTTTCGCATACAAGAGATTCCGGTGCGCTGGGTGAACGATCCCAACAGCAAGGTAAAGCTGTTTGGCATGGTAAAGATGCTTTTTGAAGTATTGAAGATCAGACTTAACCTTTGGAAAGGAACGTATGGCAGATAGTAAAAATCCGAAATTTCCATCAGAACTCAGGCTCGATCCCGTTTCTCAGGACTGGGTGTTGATCGCGACCGGGCGCGCGAGAAGACCCGAAACCTTTCAGAAAGAGAGACGGTCTTCCAAGGAAGACTCGGCTTTGGCATGTCCTTTTGAAGGGCTTGATGAACAGGAAAAGCCGACCGCCGTCTTCTTCAATGGAAAACAAGTGCGGATTAAACAAGGGTCGGTTCCCGACAGCTGGAGCACCGTCGTAATTCCAAATAAGTATCCGGCGTTCTCTCCCGTTGTTTCCCCCCGCACAAGAATCATAGGGCCCTACGAAACCATCGAGGGCGTAGGATTCCACGAGGTTATCATTACGAAGGATCATCGGAAAGACATTCCTCAGTTCACAATAGCTCAGGTGAAAGAGCTGATTGACGCGTATCAGGAGCGTTATCTCGCCCTGATGTCAGAAGAGTTTGTGAATTACATCGCCATCTTCAAAAACAAGGGAGAGAAGGCGGGGGCCACCATCGTGCATCCGCACTCCCAGCTTATCGCAACTCCGGTCACGGCAGCCGACATCCAGCGAAGCATGCAGGGCTCAAAACAATACTTTGCTAGGTACTCGAGGTGCGTGCATTGCGATATGATCCAGTGGGATCTTCAAGAGAAGCAGAGAATCATATTTGAAAACGATTCTTTTGTTGCCCTCTGCCCGTTTGCTTCCAGGGTTGCGTTTGAGGTTCGCGTGTATCCCAAAGAGCACCTTTCGTATTTCGAAGAATCCACCGAAGAGCAGAAAAAACGTTTTGCCCAGGCGCTGTCGGTCGCCATGCAGAAGCTCTTCAAAGGACTCAATGATCCTGACTACAACTACTTTATCCATACGGCTCCCGTAGACGGAGGCAAGCACTCGTATTACCATTGGCATTTGGAGATTCTGCCCAAAACCTCTACCTGGGCGGGATTTGAAATCAGCACGGGCATTGAGATATCCACCATTGAGCCAGAAAAAGCCGCCGCCTTCTTGAAAAAACAATGAGTCCCGAACTCGTGACATTTTTAATAGCCATGTCTCCTCTCGTGGAATTGAGAGGGTCTATTCCCTGGGCGATTGCGAGCGCGGGGCTGCCCGTATGGTCGGCGTATTTTTGGTCGGTTCTCGGGAACATGGCGTCTCTTTGCCTTATCGTATTGACGAGCGATTTTTTCTTACGTTTTTTTTCGGCGCGCCTTCCGTTCGTGGGAAATATTGCAGCTCGCGTGTTTGAACATACGAGAGCGGCCCACGAATCCAAGATGGCAAGATGGGGAAAGGGAGTGGCGGTGCTTGTGCTCGTTGCCACGCCCATTCCGTTTGTGGGGGGATGGACCGGCGCCATTGCCGCATTCGTGTTCGGCGTGAAAATTCGAGAAGCGTTCCCGTTTCTTTTGGCAGGTTCCCTGCTCGGAGGGTTGATCGTCATGGCGTTCACGCTCGGACTATCCGCCCTGTTGTAAATCTCATGGAACGACTCATCATAGCCAACTGGAAAATGAATCCCAAGAACCTCAAGGCGGCGTTTGTTTTGGCAGGTTCCGTGAAAAGATACCTTAAAGATGTACGGGGAGTTCGCGTCGTTATCTGCCCTCCATTTCCGTATCTTGCCGTCGTAGCCAGGCAGCTGAAGCACAGCAGCCTGGAGCTCGGAGCGCAAGACGCAAGCTGGGAACCGTCGGGTCCCCATACGGGACAGATTTCTCTTCCGATGCTCAAAGCGCTGGGCTGCGGATTCGTCATCTTGGGGCATTCCGAACTCAGAGCGCAGTCGGGGGAAACCGATGCCATGGTGAACAGGAAGGTGCACGCCACGCTCAAGGCAGGGCTTGTTCCCATCGTTTGCGTAGAGAACGCGGTCCAGCTTATAAAAGACCTAAGGGGGGTGCCAAGGAGCAGCTATGCAAAGATCAGGGTGGTGTACGAGCCTTCCTGGGCCATCAGTACTGCCAAGGGAGCCAAACCCGCAGATCCGAAAGAAGTGAGAAGAATGGTTCAGAAGCTCGACACGATTGCCTCGCCCGCCGTGTTCCTTTACGGAGGGAGCGTATCAAGCAAAAACGCAGGCGCCTTTCTTAAAAAAGGCATGGTGCAAGGGTTTCTTGTCGGACAGGCATCGCTCAGGCCGAGAGAATTCGCGAACCTTGTAAAAAAGGCGATTTTCGGGTAGGATTCAAAAGACGTATGAATATATTCTGGCAAGGGAAATTTTACAATCCTACCAAGGGCATGCTCTCCATGGAGCAGGTATTCGAGGAGATGCGCGGCTACATGATGGAGAAGCAGGAGAAACAATATGAAATCATCGTCGGTTGCGATTCGTCTTCTTCTTTGGAACCCACGTTTCCTCTTGTGGTCGTGGTGTTGAGGCATGGGGAAGGCGGGCGGTTCTTCATTCACCAGGTCAAGTATCCCGAGGGCAGGAAGTTTTATAACATGCATGAGCGCATTTTGCAGGAGGTATTGCTTTCATGCGACTTCGCCCTGTTTTTGAGAGAGCATTTCGGGGACATGATCCAGTATATCCATGCGGATATCGGCCAGCAGGGTCCAACGAAAGACATGATCCGGGAAATCACCGGGCTCATCCGCGGCAACGGATTTGAACCGATCATCAAGCCGGAATCTTTTGCCGCGTCTTCGGTAGCAGATCGTTTCTCATGAGAAGGAAGATAATCGTCGCGATGTCGGGCGGAGTTGATAGTTCGGTTGCAGCGGCCTTGCTCAAGAAGGCTGGTTTTGAGGTTATCGGCATGTTTATGAAGTGCTGGTCGGCCGAGCTTTCTCAGGCGTGCACGAGCAAAGAAGACGAGCGCACGGCGCGCCTGGCAGCTGCCCATCTGAATATTCCTTTCTATGCCGTTAATTTTATTGACGAATACAGAAAGCGCGTCGTTTATTA
>JACPHF010000028.1:0-3187 GCA_016188735.1 Parcubacteria group bacterium
AAGGCAGCGGGCAAACGAAGCCCTTGCTCAGCTTTCCCCAGAATCTCTCTCGCTTCCTTTAGAGGGGCGCGTGAAACAGGCCCTCAAACTCATAAGGCGCTAAAAAGGAGTTTTATTGACATTCCCTTTTTCTTTTTTTATACTTTTTCTAGTCCACGAGTTTTTGAAAGAAAGGAGAGCTCGTGAGTGGCAACGCATCAAAAGCTCAGACTTTCTTCATTCTGGTGGGCCGGCGGATTGACGGAAGTGCTGTTCCTGGTTTACGGCAGCCTTGAGCCCGCTTGGTCTGCGAGTGCGGGATCCTTGTTTCTTCTAAACGACAAGGTTTTGCACGTCGCCGCCTATTTGGCCGTCGCATCCTGGTTCATGGGCATCGTTGAGCCCAGTCGCTATCGGCTCGTTGCCATCGCTCTGTTTGTTCTGGGCGACACGCTTGAATTCGCGCAGTGGTTCATGCGTCTCGGTCGCCTTGCAGAATGGGGCGACGTCGCGGCGAACACGCTCGGTATCGCCACGGCGCTCGTACTCGCTTATGCGGGTCTCGGATCATGGATGGTGCGTGTCGAGCAGCGTTTCCATCTGTAGTTGCAGCCAAGGCGGGTGAATGCTTCGCGCATCCAGCCCGCCCTTTTCTTTTCTTTCTGGTTTTTTGATAGACTGAGTACGTATTCATATGCTATCCATCCTTAGAAAAATTGCTCCAAGATTTCTCGTGAGCTGGTATCATTTTATGATGGTTTTCGTCGCCGCTTTCATATACGGATTTCCTTCCAGAAAACTGACGGTGATTGGTGTGACGGGCACCAACGGCAAGTCCACCACGGTGGAAATGATTTCGCGCATTCTGGAATTGGGCGGCAAAAAGACTGCATCCCTTTCTTCTGTGCGTTTTCGCGTAGGAGACAAGGAACAGAGGAATACGCTTAAGATGACCATGCCGGGGCGTTTCTTCATGCAGAGATTTCTGCGCCGGGCCGTCAGAGAAGGCTGCACGCACGCGGTGCTTGAAATTACCTCGGAGGGCATTATGCAGCACCGCCACCGTTTCATTAATTTCCATACGGCGGTATTCACCAATCTGAGCCCCGAACACATAGAGCGCCATGGTTCATTTGAGAAATATCGCGAAACAAAAGGATTGCTGTTTCGGGCGGCGGAAGGGGTGCACGTGATCAATCTTGACGACGAGCACGCGGAATATTTTTTGCAATTCAGCGCGCGAACTATTTTTGGATACAGGATTCCCGGCACTCGTACGCCCATTAGGGGCGAAGAAGTGCTTCAGATTATAGAGGCCAAGGTTTCCGAAGATGAAGGCGATGGTGTCAGATTTTCTGTTGGAGACACGGAGTTTCGCCTCAAGCTGTTGGGTGCATTCAATGTTTCAAACGCGCTGGCAGCCATTTGCGCAGGACTGTCGCAGGGCGTAAGCATGCAAGCGTGCAAAACAGCCCTGGAGAGCATTGGGAACATGCCGGGGCGCATGGAGCTTGTCATACGCGAACCCTTCGAGGTATTCGTTGACTACGCGTTTACCCCGGCTGCCCTGGAAAAGGTATACAAAACCCTGCGATCGCGTTTGAGCGCCCGGGTTCCACAAGGAAAACTTCTGTGCGTATTGGGAGCCGCGGGCGGAGGAAGAGATGTATGGAAGCGGCCCATTTTGGGCAAGATAGCGGCTACGTATTGCGATACGGTCATAGTAGCCAACGAAGATCCGTACGACGAAAATCCCCAGACGATTATTGACCAGGTGGTTCTGGGAGCAGAAGGAAAGGCGGAAGCGATTCTGGACAGGAGAGAAGCGATTCGGTCCGCCTTCTCGCGAGCCAGGTCCTGCGACATTGTCATCGTCACCGGCAAGGGAAGCGAAGATTCCATTGCCTGGGCCGGAGGGAAGAAAACACCATGGGATGACAGGGAAGTCGTAAAACAAGAACTCGCCAACCTCATCTCGTCCAAAGCTGCCTAAACGAGATTTAGTTGTGGATAACTAAATCTCGTTTAGGCAGAATAGATGGACAAAACGCCCTCAGTGGGGTAGATTCAAGGAGTATGAAGATCTCGGATATCTACAACAAGGCGGTGCAGATGGGAATTGACGCCGACTTCCGCAGCAACGAATACGTCGCCAAACTTTTGGAGCGCAGGAAACAAAAATATGAGAAGCTTTCCGGCCACGAGAAAGCGGAGTTTGACATAGAATCTCTCACGAACCCATATTCCGATACGAGGGTATTGCACGTCGCAGACGACAGGGAGATTAAAAACGTATTGTGCGGTATTGATATTGAGGTTGGAGAACTTCTTCTTGCAAAGGAGCTCGGGGGCATTGATCTGGTAATCTCTCACCATCCCATGGGAAGGGCTTTGGCAGACATGCACGAGGTCATGGAATTACAGGCCGATATCTTTCATCAATACGGAGTTCCCATCAACGTGGGAGAGGGAATGATGAAAGAGCGGACCTCTGAGGTTGCGCGGGGCATCAATCCAAGGAATCACTGGAAAACGGTGGATGCGGCAAAACTTCTGGGAGTCAATCTCATGTGCATTCATACGGCGGCAGACAATATTTCCGCTTCTTTTGTGAGAGATGCGATCACGAAAAAGAATCCCGAACGAGTGGAAGATTTGATGGAGGTTCTTTCCGGCATCGGAGAATACCAGCAGGCAGAGCGGCTCGGAGTGGCTCCCCGCATCTTTACGGGAAGCCCCGAAAACCGATGCGGAAAGATATTAGTGGACATGACCGGAGGCACGGAAGGTCCTCCGAAGATTTACGAGCGCATGGCGCACGCGGGGATCGGCACCGTGGTGAGCATGCACATCTCAGAGGATCATAAAAAAGAAGCGGAAGCCGCTCACGTGAATGTCGTTGTCGCGGGACACATGCCCTCTGATTCCATTGGCATGAATGTTCTCTTGGATGAAATGGAGCGGCAGGGCGTGCGGGTGGTTCCCTGCGGAGGACTGTTTCGCGTGTCGCGTTTGTCTCCATAGCTCAATGGATAGAGCGCAGCCCTCCGAAGGCTGAGATCGAGGTTCGACTCCCCGTGGAGGCACAAACTTATATACTAAACGATATATGGCAACAAAGAAAAAACCAGCAAAGAGACCAAAACAAAAGAAAGTAAAAAAAGAGAAGCCCATTCGACGGACTCAGGGCAAGCTTGTGGGCAGGGTG
>JACPHF010000028.1:3204-7855 GCA_016188735.1 Parcubacteria group bacterium
CAGGGTGACGCACTACTACGACAAGATTAGGGTTGCCGTGGTGAAGTTTTCGGTTCCCATGAAGAAAGGCGACACGGTTCGGTTTGAAGGAGGAGGAAAATCATTCTCCCAGACGCTCGCTTCCATGGAGAAAGATCACGAGAAGATCGCAGCCGTTAAAAAGCGGCAGGAAGTTGGAGTGAAGGTGGCAAAACGGGTGCGTGAAGGATACCGCGTGTTCAAATGAGCAGTTCTTCTACCCTTGCGCTTTCCACTCTCATTGGAACCATTGTGGGAGCCGGGATGTTCGGGCTTCCTTACGCGATTGTTCAGAGCGGGCTTTTTGCAAGCCTCTTTTATTTTCTCCTCCTGGGAATCTGCGTAACGTATCTTCACCTGTTTTTTGGGGAAGTGTGCTTGCGTACTCCCGGCAAACATCGGCTCATCGGCTACGCCAGCCTGTATCTCGGTTCTTGGGGGAAAGCGCTCGTTACGTTTTCCACGATCGCGGGAACCGTAGGCGTGCTCCTTGTTTTTTTGATTATAGGAGGAGACTTTCTTAAAATTGTTCTCTCTTCGGTCCTCACCTTGCCCGCTCCCTGGTACCATGTTCTGTTTTGGGCCCCCTTGTCACTCCTCATGGGAGCCGGTATTAAGCTTATTGCTCGCGTGGAGCTTGTCACAACCACGGCGTTATTCCTCATGATGGGGTTGATTTTTTTCATTGCGGCGCCTCATATCTCGCTCGCAAATCTCCCGCTGTTCCCCGCAGCGAATCCGTTTGTTGCCTTTGGTGTTATCCTGTTTTCTCTTATCGGATGGAACGCGATCCCCGAGATAGCCGAACTGTTTCGGGAAAAGCGTGACAAGCAAAAGTTTGGCAGCCTCATTAAGGCCGCCTCCGCAGCCGCCATAGGGCTCTATTTGGTATTTTCCCTTTCCGTAGTTGGAGTTTCCGGGCAACGCACCTCTCCCGAAGCATTGGCAGGGTTGGTTCCGTTTCTTGGAACAGCCGTCATTGTCCTGGGAGCGCTTTTCGGCCTCGTCTCAATCGGAGATTCGTTTTTGATTATGGGGAGCTATCTGAAAAATTCTCTCAAGCGCGACTATCATGTGCCAGGCATTCTTTCCGTGGGCATCGCTTCTGTTGCCCCACTTCTGCTGTATCTGCTGGGATTTCGAGAGTTCATTTTCGTATTGAGCGTTGTTGGCATAATCATTGGAACAATTGAAGGATTGGTGATCGTGGCATTGTTTGTCCGGGCCAGAAAAATCGGGCAGCTGCAGCCGGAATATATCGTGCGCGTGCCGAAATTCGTCCCCGCGCTCATCATTCTCATACTTATGGCGGGCACTGCGGCAGCCCTTGTATTTTCTTTCTGAATATTCTATTGTTTCCGTTGTATATGTCCGATGAATGGGAATCACGTTTCTTCGTGCTGGGAGTGGTAACGCTCGGCCTTTGGGCTTTTTTTGAGAAAGCGCTTCCTCTCTGGGGATACAATATTTCCTTGGGCGCATTCGTGTCCGCCGCTTTTGGGCTTCAATGATCAGGATGCGCATATGGGTTTCGGGACGGGTGCAGGGCGTATGGTACCGCAGGTCAGCTGAGGCAAAAGCAAAAAAATTAGGCATCACCGGATGGGCTCGAAATCTCATTGATGGCAGGGTGGAGATGGTTTGTGAAGGGACAGAGGAAAACATGCGAGCATTTTTGGAGTGGGCGGGCAAAGGCCCATTTTTTGCCAGGGTAAGCGTCATGGAAACCCGGGAAGAGGCGTATCAAGGAACATTCGCTTCGTTTGAGGTTCGTGCATTCGGCTTTTAATGATACAATGGAAGAATAGTAATTTTTAAAGGATGAAAGAAGCGGTAAAAAAAAGTTTACCGGCACTGCCGAAAGTCGTATTCTGGCTTACCCCCCTTCTCATCTCCCTTGAGGCGGGGCTGAGCATGTTTTTGGGGTATTTGATCGCGGATTTTATCGCAGGGAAAAAGACCAGCGAACGGGGCCGCATCCGGTCTCTTGTTTTTGATATGCGATCATACCGCATCCACGTCCACCACTGGCTCGTGTTTCTCGGATGCATTGCCTTTGCGTTCGTGCTCAGCAAGACCGCATTCGGCGTGCCTACCGTCGTCTACGGCTTTCTCGGGGGCATTGTCGTGCAGGGCATCATAGACTATGACGATTGGAAAAGCGTAGTCAGAAAGCGGCATCAATGACATGGAATCATTTTTGATTTGGGGATTGGCGGGCGGAGTATTGCGCGGACTGGTCGGATACGTCAAACACCGCGCTTCTTACAAGGACGTGAGATTCGATTGGGGGTATTTTCTTTCCACGGTGGGCATATCGGGCATCGCGGGCTTTGCCGCCGCAGTGAGCCTGCGGCAGCTCGGAGTTACCGCAGTTGAATTCTCCGCCCTTACTCCCGCGGTGATGTTCGTTACGGGATACGCGGGAGGAGACGTTCTGGAAAATCTTGCGAAAATCATTCTCAAAAAACCCTGATGGGGATAGATCTGTTCAAGCAGAAGTTCGGGTACGAAATTCAGGGCATGTGGCTGCCGCGCGTGACCGCCATCACCTCGATCATATCAAAATTTCCTTTTGTTCTGAAAGAAACGGGAGGGTTTCGGGATCGACTTGCGTGGGGCACGCAGGTTCATGAATTTGTGGGCGGCATGCTGCAGGGTTCAGAGCATGAGGCCTTGGAATACGATCCTCAGCTGGTTCCAATAGCCGCGGCCGTTCGCAGCTGGCAGAAAGAGCACGATGTAGAAATTTTGGATTCTGAGAGGGATGTGGAACGCCGCGTTCATGATCAGGAACAAATGTATGCCGGTACCGTAGACGCGGTTGCGCGGGTCGGAGAGAAAAGGGGTCTCGTTGAGATCAAAACCGGCGCCCATCTCGCCCCGGAGTATCTCCTTCAGACGGCGGGATACTCTAATGCCCTTATGCGGGAGTCCGGAGCTCAATATGATGCGCGATGGATTTTGCGTATAGACCAATACGAAGAATGTGAGGGGTGTCTTGCGAAGCGTAGACGCAGAGGGCATTCGTCGTTTCTACAGGGGGGCCTGGAGATATGCAATCATCAGTGGGGAATTCCCAAGGCAGATTGCGAATTCCTTGAACTTCCGGAATATGAGCAGGATTTACGAGCATTTTTTGCCGCAAAAGAGATTTGGGAGTGGCACAACAGGAATCACCTGAGAAAAATCATGAACTATCCAAAACGCCACGTCGTATGAAGTTTATAGGCGATTTTCACATCCACTCCAAATACGCGAGAGCAACCTCTCAAGACATGGTGCCGGAGAATCTTGATGTCTGGGCCAAGAAAAAGGGCATTAAGGTTCTTGGCACGGGAGACTTCACCCATCCTGCCTGGTTTGCCGATTTGAAATCCAAACTTTCAGAGCAGGAACCCGGATTGTATGCGTTGCGAGGATCGGATTCTGGAACGAGATTCGTGTTTTCTTCCGAGATCAGCTGTATTTATTCAAAGAAGGGCAGGGTGAGAAGAATCCATCTTTTACTCCTCGTTCCCTCGCTCCAGGCGGCAGCGAGCATCAACAATCGTCTCGACTCCAGGGGAAATCTAAGGTCGGACGGCAGGCCCATTCTCGGCATTGATGCGACAGAGGTGTTGAAGATAGCGCTGGATGCGTCTGCCGAATCCTTGGTAATCCCCGCACACGCCTGGACCCCCTGGTTTTCCGTGTTCGGATCAAAGTCTGGATTTGATTCGCTTGAAGAATGCTTTGACGAATACGCAAAACACATTCACGCAATTGAAACGGGATTAAGTTCCGATCCTCCCATGAATTGGCGCTTATCCGCGTTAGATAAAATTGCGTTGATCAGCAATTCGGACTGTCACAGCCTGGCCAAGATGGGGAGGGAAGCGAATGTTTTTGATACGGAATTCAGCTATCAGGGGATCAGAGACGCGATCGTGACCAAAGACCCCGGGAAATTCCTCTCCACCGTTGAGTTTTTCCCCGAGGAAGGGAAATATCACTACGACGGCCACAGGCTCTGCCAGGTATGTCTTTCTCCGGCAGAGTCGCGAAGCAGGAATAACATATGCCCGAAGTGCGGCAGGGAACTTACCATAGGCGTGCTCAACCGGGTAGAAGAACTAGCCGACAGGCCCCCTTTCGACAAGTCTACGGGGGGCAAGCCCGAGGGCGCAATTCCTTTTAAAAGTTTAATACCATTACAGGAAATCATTGCGGAGGCGCTGCACATGGGAGTCGTTGCAAAGCAGTGCAGGGCAGAATATGAAAAGCTCATTTCAGCATTCGGAAACGAATTCGCCGTGCTTCTTGAGGTAGAACCCAGAGAACTTCGGGCAGCCACGCTTCCTGCGATAGCTCAGGCCATTGCGCAGGTTCGCGCGGGCCAGGTTATCATTGAGCCGGGGTATGACGGAGAATACGGGAAGATACAAATATTTGGCAAACAGGAAGAAATGCCGACGGTCCAGAAACAGCTTTTTTGAACCGCGAGCGATCTCTTGACAGCGTATCTTGCCCCTGCTAGATTGAATACCCAAGCACATGAACCACATATTTATTATCCAGATGCCATCTCAGAAAGCTGTTTTGTCTACGATGCACACAGCCCGATTTATTGACTCTCGATAACAACCTCAAG
>JACPHF010000025.1 GCA_016188735.1 Parcubacteria group bacterium
AGACTCCGAAATGGAGTAGGGAAATACAGAAAAGCCCGCCTGTTAGTGCGGGTTTTTCGTTTGGGGTGCCCAACGGGATTCGAACCCGTGTAACCGCTGCCACAGAGCGGAGCTTTACCACTAAGCTATGGGCACCATATTAAATCGTACATGTGTCCCCACGAGGAGTCGAACCTCGATTTGCTCTTTAGAAGAGAGCCGCTCTATCCATTGAGTTATGGGGACGCGCGCCCAGAATATACCAGAAAGTATGGACCCAGTCAATTTTATCACAGATTGACCGGGCGCAGAAAAAATGATATTGAGAAGAAAGTTTCGGAGAATAGTGTAACGGTAGCACGAGTCCTTTGGGAGGATTTAGTCTGGGTTCGAATCCCAGTTCTCCGACAGGACAATCTGCGGGCGTCGTATAGTGGCAATACCTCAGCTTTCCAAGCTGAAGCTAGGGGTTCGATTCCCCTCGCCCGCTCCATAGGCTATAATACAATTGTCATGAAATCAGCTGGCGCAACTCTCCTAATTCTTAGCTTCGTGGGTATTGCCGTTTTTGGCGTATTCGCGATGGGTCATGGTGCCGAATACGGCCATAACGGCTGCATTGCCAAGACAGCAAGCGGACAACCATGTCCTAAAAATGACGGCTCTCTTCAGTTTTTAACTTTCCATCTTGATGCTTTTAAAAGTTTTTCAACCGCGGTATTCGGCCAGAATATTCTTTCTCTTTTCCTCTTTGTCGCTTCCTTGCTGCTGCTTGCGGGCATGGCCATGGGCAAACTCTTTGCCGAATTAATTTCTCTTGATCTTCATTCACGACTCAGGCAATTCCTCCAACCATCCTTCATTCGTCTTCAACCACAAATCATTCACTGGCTCGCGCTTCACGAGAACAGCCCTGCCACTCCGTAGGACGCCGATATAAAACGTGTCGAACGGGTTTTGTATCATGCGTCCTTTTGCCCCTAAACCATAGGGTTTTTGTATCCGTAACCAATAACAACATGAACAAAGCCATTATCGGCATCGTCATCACAGTCCTTGTCCTTGGCGGACTTGTCTGGATTGCGCGGCCGAACTCACAAAGCGCTACCGCCACGTTATCCACAAGCAACAATGGAACTCTCGCGGTCGAAGAAACAAACAACTATGACTTCGGCACAATTTCAATGGCCGCCGGGAAGGTCAATCATGCATTCAAGATTAGAAATACCGGCACGGAGCCAGTCGTTATCGGTAAGATGTATACCTCTTGCATGTGCACAACTGCTTCTCTTTTGATAGACGGCAAGCAATTCGGGCCCTATGGTATGCTGGGGCACGGGTTTGTCCCCAAGATAGGTCAAACGATTAATCCTGGCGAAGAAGCAACCGTTGAAGCTGTCTTTGATCCGGCGGCGCATGGCCCTGCGGGCGTGGGTCGAATTCAAAGGGCAATCACGATAGAACATAATGCCGGGCAGCCGGTTGAACTTCTGTTTGATGCTATTGTCACTCCTTAAATCCACATGAGTAAAAAACTCGCAATTCTTATTTCCATCAGCGTCCTGCTTTTCGGATCGGTACTGTTCTTCAGGGCGGGAAATATCGGCACAGCCTTTCTCTGGAACTTGAGCGGTCAAGGGACATGGCTTCTGCCTCTTGTGGGAGTCGCCGCCCTGATAGACAGCATCAATCCCTGCGCTTTCTCGATTCTCCTGCTTACGATCGCATTTCTTTTGAGCATCGGGAAAATGCGATCCGGCATCTTAAAAATCGGAGGCGCATACATCCTGGGTATCTTCGCTGCCTATATTCTGATTGGCTTTGGCATTCTGCAGGCGCTCCATATCTTCAACACGCCGCACTTTATGGCAAAAGTGGGGGCGACGCTCCTAATCGTTTTGGGCGGAATCAATGTCATCAACGAATTCTTTCCGTCATTTCCCATTAAGCTCCGCATCCCGCACGCCGCACACCATAAAATGGCGGAGCTGATGGAAAAGGCATCTCTTCCCACCGCATTCTTTCTGGGAGCTCTTGTTGGTCTCTGTGAATTCCCCTGCACCGGGGGACCCTATCTCATGGTGCTGGGGCTTTTGCACGACCAGACAACATACCTTACCGGGGTCGGGTATCTTCTGCTCTACAACCTGATATTCATTCTGCCGCTTGTAATTATTTTGCTTATCTCAAGCGACGGCGCGCTCCTTGAAAAAGTACAGGTGTGGAGAAAAGCTGAAACCAAACACATGAGGGTATGGGGCGGAATTGCTATGATGGCGTTGGGTATTGTCATCTTCTTTCTCTGACGCCATGATTATTCTCACCGTTATCTCAATCCTTGCCATAACCTGCGCCGTGTGGATGGCAAACAAACTCCTCCCATTCAAGGTCTGCCCCATTTGCGCCGGCGTGAGCGGGACATGGCTCTGGATGCTTGCCGCATCATTGCTTGGATACCAGATTGATTTTGTTATCGTTGCAATGCTGCTGGGAGGGTCGGTTGTCGGCATCGCGTATCAGCTTGAAAAAAAATTGCCCGCAGGATCCGCAAACTGGCGGACGCCCCTTCCTTGGAAAACGATTTTCATTCCAGCGGGGTTTGTCGCCGCATACGGCATTCTTACACACCAGTGGATCGCATTTCTTGCCGCGCTTGCCTTTCTCTTGCTGGCGTCGTTCATATTCCTGTTTTCAACGGGTGATAAACCTGGTCCGCGCAAAGAAACGGTCAAAGAACTCGAGAAGAAAATGAAAGACTGCTGCTAATGTAATGGCGATGCTACTATGCAAGAAATGACCTATACCTGCCCAATGCATCCGGAGGTAATCAAAAACGCACCAGGCAAGTGCCCTGGCTGTGGGATGGATTTAATTCCCGAAAGGGAAAAAACAGATGGTGGTGGACACGCCGGCCACGACATGCAAAAGACGGGCCACATGGATCACGAAGCGGCGATGACCAGCCCCCAGATGGCCAAAGCTATGGAAGCAGACATGCGCCGCCGGTTTTTGATTTCATTTCTGCTCTCTATTCCGATTTTCCTTTACTCGCCGGTGACGATTAATTTCTTTGGGCTTAATCTGCCAACACCAATTCCGGTAAACTGGCTTCTCTTGATACTCACCACGCCAATAGTCTTTTGGACCGGCTCAATCTTTATTACCGGCACATACTATTCGCTCAAAGCCAAAAAACTGAACATGGCCGTGCTCATCGCCACCGGCGTTTTGGCGGCCTATCTTTTCAGCGTGCTTATTACGGTTATTCGTCCGGAGTCGGAAACCTTCTATGAGGCGGCGGCTCTGCTGGTTACCTTCGTGCTCTTTGGCCATTGGATGGAGATGAAATCGCGGCGAGGCACTTCGGATGCCTTGCGCGCGCTTTTTGACCTCGTTCCGCCCCAGGCGACCGTGATCCGCGACGGCAAAGAACTCTCGATCCCAAGCGCCGATGTTGCAAAAGGAGACATCGTGGTTATCCGGCCCGGCAATAAAATTCCGGTGGACGGGGAAGTGATCGAGGGAGAAACATATATTGACGAGTCGTTGGTGACGGGGGAGTCGCTTCCTGTGCATAAGAAATTAGGCGGCGCCGTCGTCGGCGGGTCAATCAACCAGAACGGCTCCATCAAATTCAAAGCGATCAAAGTGGGGAGCGACACGGTTCTGGCGCAAATTATAAAAATGGTGGAAACCGCTCAGAACTCCAAGGCGCCGGGCCAGCGCATTGCCGACACGGCGGCCGGGTGGCTGGTTGTTGCAGCCATTGGCTCTGGGCTCGCCGCGTTCTTCGGATGGTATTTTATAGCCGGAGCCGGGTTTCTCATTGCGCTCACCTTTGCCGTATCAACCGTCGTGATTGCCTGTCCCGATGCCTTGGGTCTTGCCACGCCGACAGCCGTTGCCGTAGGGACCGGCCTTGGCGCGAAGCATAACATTTTAATAAAAGACGCTACTACGCTCGAGAAAACCTCAAAGATCAACGCAATGATTCTTGATAAAACGGGGACTCTTACCAAAGGACGACCGGGGGTTACCGATGTCGTTTCTTTTATTGAATCAAGGGGGTCGGAAATCCAATCGAATATTCTTCAGATTGCCGCGTCAATTGAAAAACATTCCGAACATCCGCTGGCAAAAACAATCGTCGAGAAAGCGTCGAAAGACGGGGTAGAGCTGTTTAATGTTTCTGAATTCGAGGCGGTCGTCGGCCATGGCGTGAAAGGCAAAATAGATGGCGAGAATCATCTTGTGCTTCTTGGAAATCAACGCCTCATGGAAACCCATGGGACACAGGTTAGCCAGGAGGTTCGGCAGACGATGGAACGGCTTCAGGCCGAAGG
>JACPHF010000026.1 GCA_016188735.1 Parcubacteria group bacterium
CAGGAATTGCCATAGTCGCAGTATCTCAAGCGGCTCCGCCCCTTGGAACAGGCATGGCAGATCCGAATATCCTTCCTTTTATCACCGATCTGAAGCGGTCTCTCGATACCTGGAGCGTGCTTCAGGCAACGGAAACCAAGATTGAATTTTTCTCCCTGGTCCCCGGTCTCATTTCAGCGCACATGACAGAAGGATGGGAGATATACTTTACACATGAAGAAGACCGCAGTTGGCAGGAAACCAAGCTGAAAGAAGTGCTTGAGAAGCAGATTCCCCAGGAGAAGCGAAGCCGTCTTCAGTACATTGACGTCCGCTTCGGCAACCAAGCCTACATCAAGTAAAACTTAATCTCATTAAGTTATCCACACCTAACCCATGGTTAGGATTTATGGGGTGAGGTGGTAGATGAAGATTGAGGTGCCGGCGCGGGCCACGGGTTTGTATTGATCAAGCCACCGGTAGTAGTCGGTCGGCTGGTCGTATCCTGCCACAGCCGTGGCTCTTCCTCCCACCATCTGGTTCACGGAAACCGCTATCCACCCTTCGACTCCGCCTCCGGCTTCGCTCAGGGCAAGTCCCTTTGATAAATCCTCAGCAACTTTTTTGGGATCGAGCTTTACGTATTTATCTTCCAGCCAATACTGAGGATTCTCTCCGCCAAAATAGTCCAGCTTGATTTTTTGTATATTATTCTTCTCAACAAAATCAAGCAGGCGGTAGAAATCCTGGCCCCAGTCGTAGTTTGAGTCCGCGGCAATGCGCCATCCTTGCGCGGGGCCGCCTGCCAGCTCGTTGTAATACGAAAGATAGCCTGGGAATGAAGCGATAGAGGAGCCTGCATACCATATGCCGAGAAGCAGGACCATGAAGACAAGTGGTTTTTTGAAGCTATACCGAATATGCGCATGCGTTTCTTTAATGCTCCACGCGATGACAAGAAAGAGGAAGGGGTACGTGGGAAGAAGATGGCGGATGCCGATATTCAGGTTTCCTGCCATGGCAAAACCCCAGTAGAGCAGGATGAATAGGGCAGAGGAAACGATGGCAAAGTGCGTCCTAAACCAAGAGAAAAGACGTTTTGCGTTCCGAAATATCAGAAACAGAAGGCCTGCAATGGCAATGAGGGTGAGGAGGTGCAGGGCCAGGGGTTCTTTGAAAAGGTAAAGGGTGGGAAAGTATGAAGAGAATCCAGATCCAGAAATATTTCCCAGAAAGTACACCGTGTTCCCGAAGGAAACGCGCTGGCCTACCATGAACACGCCCCTGGCGTATTGGGCGAGAGGCCGCAGGAGAGGATTCTCCGTCATGGAAATGACAATCTGTTCTGAGGTTGTCAGTCCTCCCGCGCTTAGGTCGGCTCTCGTATCTCTCGTCTGATGCTCTGCGGGATAATTCCATACATGGAATTGATAGATGGGGAATATGACGAATACGACTCCGATGATCCCGGCCAAAGATCCGAGAACAACGTATCTGCCCAGTTCTTTGAGAATGGCTTTGCCAGGTTTGTGCAGCAGGACAAAGAAAAGGGTGAGTATCGCAAGAAAGGGTATTAAAAGAACCAGGGTGAATTTCAGGATCATTGCGACCCCCACGATTATGCCCGCCTTGAAGATATTTGTTTTTGTGGGATGTTTGAGGAATTCCAGCCAGAGGAACGTTGCGCCAAATGCGCCCAAGGCAGCCGCAACATCGTTGGTGACAAGCCTGCCGTGCGCAAGAAGCGTGGGCGAGAAGGCAAAGAGAAACAGGGATCCCAAGGCAACGCGATTGCCAAAAAGTCCGCGCGTTGTTTTGAACAAAATCCAGCCCAACAGCAGGAGGAACCCTATCATGGAAAGACGGGAGAAAAGAATGATTTTCTTAGGATCGTTTCCAGACCGGTAGAGAAACTCTCGGCCTAAATCAAATTGTACCCACCATGCGGGAGCTTCCTTTGTTTGCAGCCACAATTCTTTATCCGAAGGAAAGGTAAGATCAAGAAACAGCAGGGGAGCAGCAGCCAGGTCTTTGAACAGAGGAGGATGCTCCGGGTTGAGACGGTAGTCTTGCTGCGTGAGGTATGAGTAGCCGGCCGGGATGTGAGCCAGTTCGTCAAAGGTAAGGGAATCGGAGCGCATGCTTAAAAGAGCCGCAGCTCCCATGACGAAGAGGAGGATGATCGCTACCGCGTTTGTTTTGTCTATCCTGTGCAGCATCTCACGGAATGGGGATGTATACAAAAACCCGGGGGAATACGCTCAGTTTTCCATTGGGATAGCGAAGTCGGAGAGCATCGAGCATGCTGCGTTCTTGATTCATGGTGATGATGAAATCTCCTTTTTCGAAAGCTCTTGTTTTTGCATCTTCCGAGCTAATGAATATGGCGTCTTGCCTGCCCGTTGTTCTTTGGATAAACTTTACCGTTTCTGCCGGAAGATCCCCTTCGCTTTTCACAACATACTTTTTTGCTTCTGCGGGCAACTCATTCGCTATTGTTCCTGCCTCAACAAACCTTGCGGTAAAGGCGTCTTGCACCTGGGGCAGTTTTGCCCACACGAGAAAGTATTCATTGAATACGACAATGGTGCTGCCGACGAGAAAGAATCCGAGAAGAATAGGGAAAAGAACGTGATGGACCTTTTTTTGATCCAATATATTTTTGATCCAAGAGAAAAAGAGTATTCCTCCCAGGCTGGCCAAGGCGTATATCGCGGGCATGACGCCAATCACGCGGAGGGAATGCGGGATGCCTTCAAAGGTGAGAGCGCCCGGAAGCAAAAGAACGAAGAACCAAATGAAAAGAAGAGCATATATGCTATTCCATCGCTTGACGGCATATGCGATTGCAATAAG